>NZ_CAXTHK010000037.1:0-35103 GCF_964244045.1 uncultured Jatrophihabitans sp.
CGCCATCGTCCAAGCCACGGTCACCAACGACCTCCCCGAACTCCGTGACGCCGTCGTACGCCTGCAGAATCCGCCGGACGAAGAGTGAACCGGCGCCATCCGGATCTGGCGATCCGATTGGGCTGACTGCCAGTTGAGCCATAAGTCGAAGATCGCGATGATGCAGCCGTGTCCGAACCGGTCTGCTGCACGGATAGGTGACGCCTTGACCTGATCTGCCTCGGCCGAGGAGCGGGCTGAGGAGGATGCCACGGCGCCCGGGGGACCGGCTCGAAGACGCAGGCAAGGAAAACGTCGAGATGTGGCCTCCGGCGCACCGATCGTCCGGTTAGATGTGTCTGCGGGAGGGGCCACCTGTGTGCCCAATCGATATTCCAATGAAAGTTCCACGAGGGGGACGACAGTCGATGCATCAAACCCACATCACTACGCGCCGCCGGGTCCGCCTGTCTCGATGGCTGGCTACTGCCGTCGTGGCGGCCGCCGGCGCTGCGTCGGTGGTCGCGCTGGCCTCGCCCGCGGGTGCCGTGGTGGCGCCCAATCGGATCCAGCGCCTGACCTCGGCGCAGGCTGCCGCGCTGCACTCGGATCTGCGCGCGGGCCGGCTGTCTCGTTCGACCAGCTCGCTGCAGCTGTGCCGAGCCGCCAAGCTGCGCTGCGATGTCCAGGTCATCACCAGCAAGCAGACCGCCGCGAAGAGCGCCCCGGCGCTCCTTACCTCGGCTGCGCCGCCTAAGTCCTCGGGCGTGCAACCCAACGCCATCGCCCCGCCGGTCGGCTACGGGGCTAATGAGCTGTCCACCGCTTACGGCCTCGACTCGGCCCCGTCCCGCACCGGGACCATCGTCGTGATCGGTGCCGGCGCGTACCCGACGCTGGAGTCGGATCTGTCGATTTACCGCTCCACCTACGGGCTCCCGGCCTGCACGAAGTCCAGCGGCTGCTTCAAGCAGGTGAACTACAAGGGTGGCGCGCCGTACGCGCCCGCGACCGACCTCGACGACCAGTTCGGTGAAGAGGACATCGCGGTCGAGACTGCGTTGGACGTCGACATGGCGTCCGCCGCATGCCCGAAATGCAAGATCATCTCGATGCAGGTTCCCCTGGTTGACGGCTTCTACGGCGACGAGCAAGCGACGCACAACGCCATCCTGCACTTCGCCACCGGCGTTCAGACCGCGCGCAAGCTCGGCGCGTCGGCTGTCAGCATCAGCTATGGCTACCCGACCGACAGCTACGCCGATTCCGGGACGGTCGCTAAGCTGATGACGCAGCCCGGCATGCCCATCGTGTCCAGCTCCGGCGACAGCGGGTTCCTCGGTCAGTACTCCGATCAGGGCGACACCCTGGACGGCACGTCCTGGCCCCAGGACCTGCCGACCGTCACCTCGGCCGGCGGCACGTCGCTGTTCCCGAGCCAAACAGCGCGCAAGTACAGCGAGACCGCGTGGAACGGTGCCGGTAGTGGCTGCACGTACGACGTCGCGCCCGCCGCGGGTCAGCCGAAGTCCGTGAGCGACCACTGCGACGGCGGCCGCGCCGCCAGCGATCTGTCTGCGGTGGCCGACCCCTACACCGGGGTGGCCGTCTACGACAGCTACGCGCCGGGTTCGGGAGTGCCCTACGGCTTCCTTGTCGTCGGCGGCACCAGCGTCTCCTCGCCGTTCCTGGCCGGCATGTACGCGCGCGCCACGGCGAGCAAGTCCGTCCTGGGCCCGAACACGATCTACACGGCGCCCAAGTCGACCATCAACGACATCACCGTCGGATCAAACGCCCCGCCGAACTACTGCCCGAGCTACGGCTGGGACGTGCAGCTGTGCGTATCCGGCAAGGGCTGGGACGGCCCGACCGGCGTAGGTTCGCCGAAAGGTCTCGCCCCGTTCGCGCGCGCTTCAAGCTGAAGCCAGCCGCGGAGCTGACCCGTTGTCGGCGGCGGCCACGGCTGTGTGCCGTGGCCGCCGCACGTCGGGGAGTCGCGGCGCGTCGCCAGCCGCGTGGGTAGCTGGTCGGCACTCGTGCGTGCCGGTCGCGACGTCTGTGCCCATCCCGCGGTCGTGGCAAGTTGGGCGAGCCGCGGTCGGATGGATCAGGGGTACCGGTTGCCAGCTCGCGGCCCATTACCCGGGGGCATGGGCGAGCTCGTCGAGGCGGGGCGCTGTCTCCAGCGCGTCCAGGGCTACGGCCGCGTGCCCGAGCCTGATGACGCCATGGGGGGCGCCGGCGGCGATGCCGGGCAACAGGGCGTAACAGCAGCGCGCAGGATCATCGAGGCATGACGATGAGCGTGAGAGCACTCACCGACGATGACTGACAGCTGCTCCGCGATGCACGTCTACGAGCGCGTCGCGGGTGCGAGATCCCGCCCTGCTTCCTCGATTGGCACCGCCGGGAGCCGATGACCAGCGGTTCGAAATCAGGTCTGCTCACGCACCGCTTTGCGGATCTGGTTGACGTTGTCGCGCAGCAGGTCGGAGACAAGCTCGTCGGTGCGCGGGTCGGCCAACACCTCGAGAATGACGCGCAGCGTCGTCTCACTCGCTTGAGCGATGATGCGGTCGTGGAAGGGCAGCAGGTTGATGGCACCGGCCGTCGGGTCGTCCTTGATCTTCTCGGCCACCATCTCCATCAGCTCGGCGCGGTTCTCCTCCAACGCGGACGCGATGTTGCGGGTGTAGTTGCCGGTCTCCAGCACGCTGGCGACCTCGTCGAGCACCGCGATGGTGATCGGGCGCTTCACGGCCTCCACGATGCGATCGGAGCCGCGGTTGATCAGCCGCACGACGAACGGCTCACGCAAGCCGCGCTTGAAAAGCCAGCGGCCGGCGACCGCGGTGAGCACGGCCAGCACCAGCAAACCCAGCGCTATCCACAGCGACAGTTCGACGGGGTGGTTCAGCGCCAGCGGCATGGGCTCATCTTGCCCGGCGCCATCGCCAGGTGACGGCTGCCGCGACGAGCACCGCGCCACCGAGCGTGCCGACCAGCAACCAGGATGTGCTCGACGCGCTGTCATGGCGCGCCGCCCGAGGCGCGGACGATCGCTGCGGCGAGGTGACCGGGGTGCTCGGCACGACACTTGTGCTCGGCGTGCTCGGCGTGCTCGGTGCCGGCAGCCTGGGCAGCGGCACGGCGTACACCGCCGTGCCCACGCCCTCGGAGTCGACGAGCAGCCGGCTGCCGTCGATCACGATCCCCTCGCCCTGCGGCTCGACGGGCAGCGCCACCCAGGTGGGGGCCCGGCGCAGCGCGGCAGCGACATCGTTGCCACGGACCGGCCACAGGAAGGCGTCCGCATAGGTGCGTACGGCCAGGACCGAGCCGTCTCGCGAGAGTGCAGCACCGGTCGCGGTGAGCGTCCCGATCGCGCCGAAGCGCGTGTCACTCTGCCGGGCCCCGAAGGTGATCGCCCCGACCCGCACGAGGGTCTGCACGTGCGCCGCGTCGGGTCGGGGTGGTAGCCGGTAGACCACCGAAGATCCCAGCAGCGACTTCGTGATCAGGTAGCCGGTGCCGGTGGGCGTCACCGCGAACGACTCGGCGTTCACGGCGCCGTCGGGATAGCGCAGCCGCCAGACGTCGGGCCGAGTACTGCGCACGCGACGGTCGCGGGCATTTGGCGCGATGCGCGGCTCGTCGACGCGGTAGATCCGTACTTCCGAACGCACCGCGTCGTTGTCGCCGATGTCGGCCAGCCACACCGACGAACGACCCGCGGCGTCAGGTGCAACCGCGATGTCCTCCCAATCGACGTTGGTCGCACCCGGAACGGTGACAGTGGCCGCGGTGCGGCCAGTAGCCGCGTCGATCGCGAAGAAGCGCGCGGTGTCGCCGCTGTCGTTCTGCACGTAGTCGACACCCGGCGAGCGCAGGCCGACCGCGATGCCGCTTGCCTCGTCGATGCGCGGGTCGGCGAATCGGTACAGCACCTGCGGCCGGGCGATGGCGGGCGCGGACAGCACCAGCAGCAGGCCGCCGACCACCGCGGCGATCGCCCGGGTCAGGGCAGTCGGACCGCGACGAAGGCCAGCCCCAGCGCCAGCGCATCCTCGCTCAGCGCACCCGGCAGGTCGCTGCCGAAGCGGGCGGCGAGCGCGCCTCGGGCCGGCACGCCGGCGTAGGTCGACGCGGCGCAACCCAGCAGGCCTACCAAGGCTGCGGGCGCAAGCGACTCCCCGCAGCGCGAGGCCAGCACCGCCGCGGTCAAGGCGCCGAGCCCGAGCCGCACGTACAGCGCCGGCGGCGCCGTGCGCGGCGGGGTCACCGGCAGCTTGTCAGCCACCGACTCGCCGACGACCTGCAGCACCGTGCCGGTGCGCCCGCCGATGCGGTGCAACAGCCGGTCGATGCGCCCCGGCCCGGCCGGGGTCAGCGAGATGGCGGCCAACCCCGCCTGGCTCCGACACCCGGTGGCCAGGCCGATCAAGAACGCGCGGCGAATGGTCATGCGACGACGCAGTCGGAGCAGGACGAATGGGCATGGCCTTCGGCGCCCGGAGCGCAGCGGAGGGTAGTCATGCGACGACGCAGTCGGAGCAGGACGAATGGGCATGGCCTTCGGCGCCCGGAGCGCAGCGGAGGGTGGTCATGCGTCGACTCGCAGCTTGTGCAACAAGATCTCCTTGACGGCTGCGGCATCGGCTTGGCCGCGCGTCGCCTTCATAACCGCCCCGACGAGCGCGCCTACTGCGGGCAGCTTGCCGCTACGCACCTTGTGGGCAACGTCGGGGTTGGCCGCTATCGCCTCGTCGGCGGCCTGCTCGAGCGCACCGGTGTCGGAGACAACCTTCAGTCCGCGTTCGGCGACGACGGCGTCCACCTCGGAACCCGTGTCGAGCACGCCGTCGACGGCCTGCCGGGCCAACGCGGTAGTCAGCTCACCGGAAGCCACCAGCTCGATGACTCGAGCCACCTGCGCCGGCGTGATCGGCAGGTCCGCCGCCTCGTGCTCGGACTCATTCGCCTTCTGCGTCAGGTAACCCATCCACCAGTTGCGGGCCTCACCACCAGCTGCGCCGGCGTCGACGGTGGCACCGACCAGGTCGACGACCCCGGCGTTGGTCATCTTCAGCAGGTCGTCGTTGGACAGGCCCAGCTCGTCCCGCAGCCGGTCGCGACGCGCCGCGGGCAGCTCGGGCAGGTCGGCCTTGAGCTGCTCGACCCACGCCGGGTCGGGGGCCATGGGCACGAGGTCGGGCTCGGGGAAGTACCGGTAGTCGGTGGCCTCTTCCTTGCTGCGCCCGTCCCGCGTGGTGCCCGTCGTCTCCTGGAAGTGCCGGGTCTCCTGCTTTACCCGGCCGCCGCCGTTCAGCACCTCGGCCTGGCGGATGATCTCGGAGCGCACCGCCCGCTCGACGCTGCGTAGCGAGTTGACGTTCTTGGTCTCGCTGCGGGTGCCCCACTCGGCGCCCGGGCGATTCAGCGAGGTGTTGACGTCGCAGCGCAGCGAACCCTGCTCCATGCGGACGTCGCTGACGCCGAGCGTGCGCAGGATGTCGCGCAGCGCGGTGACGTAGGCCTTGGCGACCTCGGGCGCCACCGCACCCGCGCCCGGCACCGGCTTGGTGACGATCTCGACGAGCGGGATGCCGGCGCGGTTGTAGTCGACGAGCGAGTAGTCCGCCCCGTGAATGCGCCCGGACGTCCCGACGTGCGTGTTCTTGCCGGTGTCCTCCTCGAGGTGCACCCGCTCGATACCCACGCGGTAGACCTGGTCGCCGTACGGGACGTCGAGGTAGCCCTCGACGCACAACGGCTCGTCGTACTGCGAGGTCTGGAAGTTCTTCGGCATGTCCGGGTAGAAGTAGTTCTTGCGCGCGAAGCGGCACCATTCGGCGATCGAGCAGTTCAGCGCCAGACCGATGCGGATCGTCGACTCGATGGCCTTCTCGTTCGCCACCGGCAGCGCGCCGGGCAGGCCCAGGCACACCGGGCAGGTGTGCGTGTTCGGCCCGGCGCCGAACTTGGTCGAGCAGCCGCAGAACATCTTGGACACGGTGCCGAGCTCGACGTGCGTCTCGAGCCCGAACACCGGCTCGTACGTCGCGAGCGCGTCCTCGTAGACCGTCATGCCTTCACCAGTTCCAACGGGGCGCTGAGTCTCTCGGTGACCGACTCGAACGTCGCGGCGACCCGGTAGCAGCGGTCGTCGGCCTGCGTGGGCGCCATGATCTGCAGGCCGACGGGCAGGGGCGGGTGGGAAGGTGACACGGACAACCCGCACGGCACCGAGATCGCGGGCACCCCGGCCAGCGAGGCAGGCAGGGTGCAGAGGTCGTTGATGTACATCGCCATCGGGTCAGCCGCGCGTTCGCCGATTCCGAACGCGACGAACGGGCTGGTGGGCGACACCAGCACGTCGGCGAGTTCGAACGCGGCGGCGAAGTCGCGGGCGATCAGCGTGCGGACCTTCTGCGCCTGGCCGTAATAGGCCTCGTAGTAGCCGGACGACAGCGCGTACGTGCCGATCATGATGCGCCGCTTCACCTCGGGCCCGAAGCCCTGCTCGCGGGTCAGCGACATGACGTCCTCGAGGGAGTTGACGCCGTCGTCGCCGACCCGTAGGCCGTAGCGGACGGCGTCGAAGCGGGCCAGGTTGGACGAGCACTCGCTTGGCGCGATCAGGTAGTAGGCGGCGAGCGCGTACTCGAAGTGTGGGCAGCTGACCTCGACGATCTCGGCCCCCAGCGCCTGCAACGTCTCGATCGCTGCGTCGTAGGAGGCAAGCACACCGGGCTGGTAGCCGTCGCCGGCCAGTTCGCGCACGACGCCGACCCGCACGCCGGCCAACGAGCCCGAGGCCGCGCCCTCGCGAGCTGCCGCGACGACCGGCGGCGTCGGCGCGTTAATCGACGTCGAGTCGGCCTGGTCGTGACCGGCAATGACCTCGTGCAGCAAGGCGGTGTCGAGCACCGTGCGGCCGAACGGACCGGCCTGGTCGAGTGAGGACGAGAACGCAATGAGGCCGTACCGCGACACCCCGCCGTAGGTCGGCTTGTGCCCGACGATGCCGGTGACCGCAGCCGGCTGGCGGATGGAGCCGCCGGTGTCGGTGCCGATCGCGAGCGGAGCCTCGAAGCCGGCAACCGCAGCTGACGAGCCGCCCGACGAGCCGCCGGGGATGCGGCTGAGATCCCAGGGGTTGTGCGTGGGTCCGTACGACGAGTTCTCGGTCGAGCTGCCCATGGCGAATTCGTCCATGTTGGTCTTGCCGAGCATGACGACGCCGGCGGCCTTGATGCGGGTGGTGATGGTCGCGTCGTAGGGTGGGCGCCAGCCCTGGAGGATCTTCGAGCCAGACGTGGTCGGCAACCCTTTGGTGACGACCACGTCTTTCATGGCCAGTGGCACACCGGCCAGCGCGCCGAGCGGTCGGCCGGCGGCGCGCGCTTCGTCGACGGCGGTCGCCGCAGCCAGCGCGCCCTCGGTGTCGACGTGCAGGAACGCGTGCAGATCGCCGTCGGCGGCAGTGATCCGATCGAGGTGGGCCTGGGCGACCTCGACCGCGCTCGCCTCGCCGGACGCGACAAGCCCGGCCAGCTCGGCCGCGGTGGAAGTGATCAACTCGGTCATTACGCTCTCACTTCGTTCGAGCGGCAGAGCAGCCGCGCCTTCTGTTCGCTCCGCAAGCGTCGCTCACCCCTCCTCGGTGAGGATGCGTGGCACCCGGAACTTGTCGTCCTCGACCGCGGGTGCGCCCGCAAGCACGTCCGCGCGTGGCAGCGAGGGGCGGACCTCGTCGGGGCGGTAGACGTTGGTCATCGTCACCGCATGAGTCATCGGGAGGATGGCTGCGTCGTCAGTGGCCGCAACCTCGCTGACCCGGGCCACTGCGCCCAGGATGTCGTCGAGCTGGCCGGCGAAGACGTCCAGTTCCTCGTCGCTGACGGCGAGGCGGGCGAGGTGGGCCAGATGCGCGACGTCGGCGCGACTGACGCGAGGCGTGGGTTCGGACACGACCCCTGAGTCTACGGATGGCCCGCACCGCGTTGTCGGAGGTCGTGCAGCCGGGGGGTCGTAATGACCGCGACACGTCCATGCGGCACCCTGTGCGCGTGTCCTACCTGATGCGCCTCGTGCTGCCCGACCGGCCGGGAGCACTCGGCGCGGTGGCCACCGCCCTAGGAACCGTCGGCGCCGACATCCTCAGCATCGACGTCATCCAGCGATCTCCCGGCGGCACCGCGACGGATGACTTCGTGGTCGAACTGCCCTCGGACAAGCTCGCCGATTCGTTGGTCTCGGCCGCGGGCACCGTCGAGGGCGTCTACGTCGAGTCGATCCGGCCCTACCACGGACAGATCGACCCGCATCGCGAGCTGGAACTGCTCGACAAGCTCGGCCGCAATCCCGAGGACCCGTTGGCCGTGCTGGCCGACGGTTGCGCTCGAGTCTTCCGAGCCGGCTGGGCCCTCGTGATCGGTGAACCGGTCGGCGGGCAGGGATCTGTGCTGGCCGCCGGGGGTGGCGCGCCGGAGGTGACATCGCTGCCGACTCCGTGGTGGCCGCCGTCGCCGACCCGCCCGCTCGACCCCGACGACACCTGGGCGCCGGCGGACTGGGGCCGGCTCGGCACCGAGCTGGCGGTTACCGCGCTCGGCGAACACGCGCTGCTGATCGGCCGTTCGACGCTGCGCTGGGTGCCCTCGGAACTGGTGCGCCTGCAGCACCTGGCCGCGATCGCCGCCACCGTGGCGCCCGTCCAGGCCGAGAGCTCCTAACCGCCACTACGCTGAGCTGATGTCCCTGTTGCGCTCGTCGACCCGCACCCGCTGGACCACCGCCGACATCCCGGACCAGACAGGTCGCACTGTCGTCGTCACCGGCGCCAACAGCGGACTGGGTGCCGCGACTGCTGGCGCACTGGCCGGCGCCGGCGCCTCGGTGGTCCTGGCCTGTCGCAACACCGACAAGGGTGAGCGGGCCGCCTCGACCATGACCGGTGACATCATCGTGCGTGCGCTGGACCTGGCCGACCTGTCGTCGGTGCGGGAGTTCGCCGAGGCCACCGGACCAGTGGACGTGTTGGTCAACAACGCCGGGATCATGGCCGTCCCACAGGGCCGCACCGCCGACGGTTTCGAGTTGCAGCTCGGCACCAATTTCCTCGGCCACTTCGCGCTCACGGGGCTGCTGCTCGACCGCGTCACGGACCGGGTGGTGACGCTGTCCAGCGGCGCGCACAGGATAGGCAAGATCAACCTCGACGACCTGAACTGGGAGCACCGGCGCTACCACCGCTGGCTGGCCTACGGGCAGTCGAAGCTGGCCGATCTGATCTTCGCCTACGAGCTGGCCCGCCGGCTCGAGACCGCCGGGTCGTCGGTCAGGTCGGTTGCCGCGCACCCGGGGTACGCCGCCACCGAGTTGCAGTCGCACACCGACACGATCCAGGACGCCGTCATGGGACTGGCAAACAAGGTGGTCGCCCAAAGTGCCGCCGACGGAGCGTTGCCCACGCTCTACGCCGCGAGCATGCCCGACGTACGCAACGGCGAGTTCTACGGCCCGGACGGGATAGGCGAGGTCCGCGGGTTCCCGCGGCGCGTCGACTCATCAACGGCGTCCAAGGACATCCGGGTGGCCGAGAAGCTGTGGGCGGCGGCCACCGAGCTCACCGGAGTTTCGTTCGGCTGAGCCACCGAGGCGGCGGGCTCGACGTGCTCGGGCACCGGAAGTAGACGGAGCGTCGGACGGTCGGCTCTCTCGACGACGACGCCCCCGTCGGTGGTCCGGAACCGGGTTATCCACGATGCGCGGGGCTCGAGCCGGGTGCAGGCCCAGTTCCAGGCCCGCTCGGCCCAGGGCATCGCCCACGGCACCGCGACGAGCACCAGCCCGCCCGCAATCCAACCGCCCACGACGTCGCTGAACCAGTGGGTGTCGCGATACACCGTGCCCAACCCGACCGTCACGGACAGGAAGGCAGCCGCGCAGGCGGCGAGCCGGCGGTGGTTCACTGCGATCATGGCGAGACACCCGTAGAGGACCACGGCGTTGGACACGTGTCCCGAGGGATAGATGCTTCCGCCGTCGAAGATCCGGTGGGTGTTGCTAGTTTGTAGCGGTCCGAGCCGCCCGGTGGCCAGCTTGACGACGCCGACGCTGATGTTCAGCAGCACGAGCGCGACGCCCAGGGTGAGCAGCGGACGCGGCGTGCGGTTGCGCCACGCCACCCAGCAGAACCAGGGCAGGAACAGCAGCGTGGCGGGCCCGCGCTGGCCGAGCATGACGTAGGCCTTCACCCAAGGCTTCCAGTCCGGGTAGCGCCGCTGCAGGTCGAGTTTGAACAGGTCGGTGTCGAGCGTCAGCAACGGCGAGCGGTACACGACGCCGAGGGTCACGAGCACGTAGACCAGCAACAAGACCCAGAAAGCCACCACGCGGCGCGACGGCCGACGCTTCACCCTCCGGCGCTCACGGCCGGCGAACGCGTCGGATAGAGCCACAGGGACGTTCTTTCCATAGGAAGCTGTGAGGTACCCAGTCAGCGGCCGTGCGTGTGCGTCGTGAGTGACCTACCTCACCACATTCGGTTCAGTCGGCGGTCGTACCGTCGTCCGACCCTGGTGCCGGACCGTGCTCCATCAGTTTACGAAAGCCGTCCTCGTCGAGGATCGGCACACTCAGCTGTGCCGCCTTTTCCGCCTTCCTTCCTGCGTTCTCGCCGACCACGACGTAGTCGGTCTTCTTCGAGACCGAGCCCGAGAACTTGCCGCCTCGAGCAAGTACGAGCTCCTTCGCCTCGTCCCGGGACAGCGTCGACAACGATCCGGTAACGACGAGCGTCAGGCCCTCGAGCGTGCGCGGAATCGACGTGTCGACCTCGTCCTTGGTGCGTACGCCGGCCGCAGCCCACTTGTCGACGATGTCGCAATGCCAGTCGACTTTGAACCATTCGGCGACGGCCTCGGCGATGATGCCGCCGACGCCCTCGGCCTCGGCCAGCTGTTCGACCCCGGCCATCCGGATGACGTCGAGATCGCCGAAGTGGGTGGCCAGCGCCCGGGCCGCCGTTGGGCCGACGTGGCGGATCGACAACGCCACGATGATGCGCCACAGGGGCCGACCCTTCGCCTCTGCCAGGTTGGCGACCAGCTTCTCGCCGTTGGCCGAGAGCACCCGGCCCTGCCCGTCACCCGGGTCGTGCACCTGTTCGGGCGGGTCGCTCTTCTTGGCCGCTCGCGTGTAGAGCGGCACGCGGGCCAGCAGGGCGCGGGCCTGGCTGTCGTCACCCTCGAGATCGGGCGCGAGCAGGAAGAGGTCACCCTCGTCGCTGAGCACCCTGGACTCGAGCAGCGCGGCAGCCCCCTCGTAGCCCAGCGCCTCGATGTCCAACGCGCTGCGCGAGGCGAGGCTGAACAGCCGCTCACGTAGCTGCGCCGGGCAGCTGCGGGTGTTCGGGCAGCGGTAGTCCTTGTCGCCCTCCTTCTCGGGCGCGAGGGTGGACCGGCAAGCCGGGCAGCGGGTCGGCATCTTCCAGCGCCGGGTGCCCTTGGGCCGCAGTGCGACGACGGGCGCGACGATCTCGGGGATGACGTCGCCGGCCTTGCGCAGCACGACGGTGTCGCCGATGCGGACGTCCTTCCGGGCGACCTCCCACTGGTTGTGCAGCGTCGCATTCTCGACGGTGGAGCCGGCGACCTTGACCGGCGCCATGATCCCGAACGGCGTGGCGCGGCCCGTCCGCCCGATGTTGATCCTGATGTCGAGCAGCTCGGTGTTGACCTCTTCCGGCGGGTACTTGAACGCGATCGCCCAGCGCGGTGCGCGGCTGGTCGAGCCAAGCCGACGCTGCAGCGACAGGTCGTCGACCTTGACCACCACACCGTCGATCTCGTGCTCGACGTCGTGCCGGTGCTCGCCGTAGTGCGTGATGAACTCCGTGACGTCGTCGAGACCGGTGAGGACTCTCGCGCGATCGGAGGTCGGCAACCCCCAGGCGGCGAGCACGGCGTACCACTCGGACTGCGCGGTGACCGCGGGACCGCCGACGGCCCGGCCCACGCCGTGCACGACCATGGCCAGGTTGCGGCTGGCGGTGACCCGGGCGTCCTTCTGGCGCAGTGACCCCGCGGCAGTGTTGCGGGGATTGGCAAACGGCGTCTTGCCCGCCTCGACGAGCGCTGCGTTGAGCTGCTCGAACTCGGCGACCGGGAAGAACACCTCGCCGCGGACCTCGAGGACGTCGGGCAGGTTGTCGCCGGTGAGCCGCTCGGGGATGTTGGCGATGGTGCGGATGTTCGGGGTGACGTCCTCGCCGGTGCGCCCATCGCCGCGGGTGGCGCCGCGGGTCAACCGACCCTTCTCGTAGAGCAGGTTGACCGCCAGGCCGTCGACCTTGAGCTCACAGAGGTAGGCCGGCGCAACGCCGGCGTCGCGCTCGACCCGCTGCGCCCACGCGGCCATGTCGTCGACGGTGAACGCGTTGTCCAGGCTGAGCATGCGTTCGAGGTGATCGACGGGGGTGAACAGCGTCGAGTAGGTGCCGCCGACGCGTTGCGTGGGCGAGGACGGGGTGCGCAGCTCCGGGTAGCTGTCCTCGAGCTCCTGCATCCGGTGCATCCGCGTGTCGTAATCGGCGTCGCTCGCCGACGGCTCGTCCAGGACGTAGTAGCGGTACTGGTCGTCGTCGAGCTGCTGTGACAACCGCGCGTGCTCGTCGCGCGCGTCGCTCGGCGGCGTCGCCGGCTCGGTGCCCGTGCCCGTGCCCGTGCCCTCAGTCACGTCACGAATCTAACGGCAGCCTCCGACAGCGCACCGGACTGCGAGCCGCTAGCGTCGTTGCCGACATGAACATGGACTTCCTGATCTCGCGGGCCGGCATCCGCGTCGCAGCGCTCGACGTGCAGGTCACGGGCCTGCGGTTGGCCCGCGGCGCGGCTTCCTTCGCCCCACAATCCGCAGAGAATGTCACCGGCTCCATGACCGTCAGCCTGGCCGACCTCACCGCGGCGCTGGCCCGCCCCGAGGTCGTCGACCAGTTCGTCGTCGGTGTGGCAGGCCTCGCACGACCCGAGTTCGTACTGTCCGACGGGCCGGACGGCGGGATCCGCATCACCGGCAGCGTCGAGGTCCTGGGCCGGCGCCTGCCCGTGACTGCCGGGGCGCGGGTGCGCGTCGACAATCACCGCATCGTGGTGAGCTTCGGCCACCTCGAGGGTCTACCGCTGCTGAGCATGCTGTCGTCGCGCCTGCCGCAGTTCGTCCTGCCGCTGGCGTTGCCCTCAGACATGACCTTCACCGACGTCACCACCGAGCCGGGCGGGATCGTGATCGGTTTCGCCGGCACCGACGTCTGGCTGAGCAGCGACCCACGTCCGACGCCCCCGGTCACCGAGACCGCGCCGGACGGCGACGGACGTGAGATCCCCTGACCCACCCTCACTGCCGCAGATCTGCACCCGGTGGTGACCCGTGCGTCGTGCTCCGTCACCGGTACGCCGTGCTGGGCTGCTCTGTGCGTCGGGGATGACCCCAGGGCACTGCCCCTCGTGCCGGAAAGTGGGCCGATCTTCACCCGTCGGCCCGGCGGGCTCGTGCACGCCTCTGCGTCAGCTACCTGCTCACGTGTGCCTTGCATTCAGTCCAGCAGGTCGACCTCCCAGTTGGCCCGCTGGACGCGCACGTCCAGATCGCGCAGATCGCGGGCGACCCCGTCGGCCCGCTGCCGCAGCTCGGCCACCGGCAGCGCCGAGAGCATGCGCAACTCCGAACGCATCTGTCGCCCGAAGCCGTGCTCGGCGCGCCCGGATGCGGCGTCGGCGGCGGACGTCAGCACGGCATGGTGCATACGCAGCACGTCACGCCGCGCAAGCGCGTCGGTGAGCGTGCCGTCGGCACCGATCTCGGCTGCGGAGTTGGTGCGATTGATGCGCCGGATGAGGTCCTGCAGCTCGGCGAGAACCTCCTCGCTCTCGGCGAGCAGCGCCACGGCGTCCTCCGCCGGCTCCTCGCCCTCATGGAACCGCGCGCTGTGGGTGACCCGCGTCCGCAGTTGTTCGACGCGGCGCACCGCATCAGCGCGCTGGGACAGCGCCTCGGCCAGCTTCATCTCGTCCTCCCATCGTTGAACCGGTGCCGAGTATGGCCGGTCACGGCGACGAGGACGACGGGTTTTCCACAGGCCGCCGCGCTGGGCTACACGGTATCGGGGCTAGGACTGGGCTAGGACTCGTCGCGCAGGGAAGCGCCGACGTCGCGGAGCACGGCGAGCGTCCGCCGTACCTGCGCAGGGCTCGCGCCCGCCAGCCCGCACGCAGGGGTGGGGACGACGGAGGCGGCCAGCTGCTCGCGGTTGAAGCCGAGCTCGCTCCAGATGTCATGGATGCGGGTGCGGGCGGCGTCGAGCGACGGCGCCTGTCCGGTCGGTAGCACGCCCAGCCACAGCGAGACGCCGGCCTCGACGGCCTCGCCCAGCTGGTCGTAGTGGGAGGTGGTCAGCAACGCTGCATCGACGGACAGCGCATCGGCGCCCGCGCTGCGCAGCAGGCCGAGCGGAACGTCGTCTGCGCAGCAGTGCACGACGCGCGAGCCGGCCGCCGCAACGGCGAGCACATCCTGCAGCGCCTGGCCCACGACCGGGATGTCCACCGAGCGCACGGTCCCGTAGCCGGACGGCGTGGGCACGCGGCCGCCGAGCACCGCGGGCAGCGCCGGCTCGTCGAGCTGCAGCACCAGCTCGGCACCGGGGATACGTGCAGCGACGTCGGCCAGGTGCGTACGCACCCCCTCGGCCAGCGACTCGACCAGATCGCGCACCGCGCCATGATCGGTCACGAGCCGGTGCCCGGTGGGCAGCTCGAGCGAGGCAGCGAGCGTCCAGGGGCCGGCGACCTGCAGCTTGAGCGGGCCCGTGTACCCCGCCCCGAGCTCCTCCAGGGCGTCGAGGTCTCGGGAAAGGTTGTCGCGGGCGGCCCGCAGTTCGCGTCCCGCACCCGCGGTCAACCGCCAACCGGTGGGGACGATCTCGACGGGCAGCTCGACCAGCAGCGACGCAGCCCGGCCGATCATCGCCGCGCCCGGCCCGCGGGCGGGCAGCTCGGGCAGGTGCGGCAGGTCGGGCAACTCACCGAGAACGAGGGTGCTGGCCTCGCGTGGGTCGTTGCCGGGCAGCGACCCGATGCCGGTGACCGCTCCCGGTTGCCAGGGATGCGTCATGCAGTGGGCACAGGCTCGACGCGTTCGGCAGCGGTGATCGTGGCCGACCCGAGGACGGCGTCCCCGTCGTACATGACCAATGCCTGACCGGCGGCCACACCGATCTGCGGCTCGTGCAGCTCGGCAACCACGCTGCGCCCGTCGACGTGGACTCTGGCCGGGCTGGTCATGCCGTGCGCGCGCAGCTGGACGTGACAGTCGAAGTCCTCGACCGGTGCAGTGCCAGACGTCCAGACCACGCCGTCGGCGCGGACGACGTCGGCCTGCAGCAAGGCCCGCGGGCCCACGATCACGGTGTTGTCGACGGGCCGGATCGACAGGACGTAACGCGGATCGCCGCCCGGGCCGGGCTGCTGCAGGTGCAGCCCGCGTCGCTGGCCGACCGTGAACCCGAACGAGCCGGCGTGCTCGCCCACGACGTCGCCGGTGACCGCGTCGACGATCGGCCCCTGTTGGGAGCCGAGCCGCTTCGCGAGGAACCCGCGGGTGTCGCCGTCGGCGATGAAGCAGATGTCGTGCGAATCGGGCTTGTCGGCGACGGCCAGGCCGCGCTCGGCGGCCTCGGCGCGCACCTGCGCCTTGGTCGAGTCGCCGAGCGGGAAGACGGCGTGCGCCAGCTGCTCGGCGGTGCACACGGCCAGCACGTAGGACTGGTCCTTGGCCGGGTCTACCGAGCGCTGCAACCGGCCGTCGACGAGGCGGGCGTGATGCCCGGTGACGACGGCGTCGAAGCCCAGGGCCAGCGCGCGGTCGAGCACCGCGGTGAACTTGATCTTCTCGTTGCAGCGC
This sequence comes from uncultured Jatrophihabitans sp., assembly GCF_964244045.1. Lineage (NCBI taxonomy): Bacteria > Bacillati > Actinomycetota > Actinomycetes > Jatrophihabitantales > Jatrophihabitantaceae > Jatrophihabitans > uncultured Jatrophihabitans sp. The sequence goes on from NZ_CAXTHK010000037.1 coordinate 15,949, forward strand.
AGGCACGGGTTGGGAGTACGCCCAGCGGCGTACTCGTCGACGAAGTCGTCGATGACGTCGGCACGGAAGCGCTCGGCCAGGTCCCAGATGTAGAAAGGGATGCCGAGCAGGTCGGCGGCGCGGCGGGCGTCGTTGGCGTCCTCGACGGTGCAGCAGCCACGCGCACCGTGCCGCAACGTCGACGGATTGGCCGACAGCGCCAGATGTACGCCGGTGACGTCGTGCCCGGCGGCGACGGCCCGGGCGGCGGCCACCGCGGAGTCGACTCCCCCGCTCATCGCGGCCAGCAACTTCATGAGGCCACCGACGTGAGCCCGGCGCGGCGGGCCCGCTCGACGGCCGGCACGATCGCGCCGAGCACGGCCCGCACGTCCTCGTCCGTCGACGTGTGGCCGAGCGACAGCCGCAGCGAACCACGTGCCTCGGCTGCACTGGCCCCGGTGGCCAGCAACACGTGCGAGGGCTGCGCGACGCCGGCCGAGCACGCCGAGCCGGTGGAGCATTCGATGCCGCGGGCGTCGAGGAGCATGAGCAGTGCGTCGCCCTCGCAGCCTGGGAAGGTCAGATTGGCGATACCGGGCAGGTGCAACGTCGGATGACCCTGGACCTTGACGTCGGGAACGGCCGCAAGCACGCCGGCCACGAGCTCGTCGCGCAGTGCGGCGACGCGGGCTGAGGTCGCGTCGCGGTGCCGGACGGCATGCGTGGTGGCGGTGGCCAGGCCGACCGTCCCGGGAACGTCCAGGGTGCCGGAGCGCACCTCGCGCTCCTGACCGCCGCCGTGTAACAGCGGTACACAGGCGACGTCCCGGCGCAGCAGCAGCGCGCCCACGCCGGGCGGGCCGCCCAGCTTGTGGCCGGTCATGGTGAGGGCGTCGACGCCGCTGGCGGCGAAGTCGACGGGCAGCGGACCGGCGGCCTGCACGGCGTCGGTGTGCATGGGAATGCCGAATTCGCGGGCGGCCGCGGACAGCTCGACGATCGGCTGGATCGTGCCGATCTCGTTGTTGGCCCACATGATCGAGACGAGCGCGATCGAGTCGGGATCCTCGGCCAGGACGGCCCGCAGCGCGTCGGGCGAGACCCTGCCGTGGGCGTCGACGGGCACGGTGATGACCTCGGCGCCCTCGTGCTCGGCGAGCCAGTCGGCGGTGTCGAACACTGCGTGGTGCTCGACGCTGCTGATCACGAGCCGGCGCCGGCGCGGGTCGGCATCGCGACGGGCCCAGAAGATGCCCTTGATCGCGAGGTTGTCGGACTCGGTGCCGCCTGCGGTGAACACGATCTCGGACGGGCGTGCCCCCAGCGATGCCGCGAGCTGCTCGCGGGACTCCTCGACCCGGCGGCGGGCCGCTCGGCCCGACCCGTGCAGGGACGAGGGGTTGCCTACCTGGCCCATGGCCTCGGCGACGGCCGTGACGGCGTCGGGAAGCATCGGGGTGGTGGCGGCGTGGTCCAGGTAGGTCATCGACGCCGAGTTTAGGCCCTGAGTCGATCGATCGCCGGGGCCGCGTGCTCGGCGGCGACGCGGGGGCGGGCACGAGCCGCGAGCATGACCCCGAGCCCGGCCACGACGCACATCACGAGGTCCTGCGTGATGAAGGCGGTGGTGTGGCTGATCGTCCCGCGCGCAGCCGCGGCCACGACCATGCCGGCCAGGCCCGTCGTCAGGGCGCCTGCGGTCGCGTCGGACAGCTGCAGGGCGGCAGAGTCGCTGCCGCGGGTCTCGTCGGTGGTGAAGCGCAGCAACAGCACACCCAGCGAGGCCATGGCCAGCCCGGCGCCGAGCCCGGCGACCGTCCAGGCCGGGTAGGCGAGCCAGCCGGGAGTGGCCTGCAGGGCGACGACGGTCATCGCCGCCGCCGCGAACGCGATGCAGCCGAAACCGGTGCGGATGAGGACGACGCGCCGGCGGGTGCCGTCGTGCTCCACCGCCCGGCCCTGCCACCACGAACCGAACGCCCAGGTGACGCCGGATGCGGTGAGCGGCAGGCCGGCTGCGGTGGCGCTGTAGCCGTGCTGGACGGTCAGCGACAACGGCACGAGGGCCTCGACGCCGAACAGTGACCCCGCCAGCAGCCCGCGTAGCGCGATCGGCGCCGAGACGCCCGGCGCCACTCGGACGGTGCCGGGCGGCAGCAGCGGGCGCAGCCCCCACACCATCAGGGCGATCCCGGCCACGGCAAGGGCGACGAGGAGCAGCGACGGATGCTGGGCGGTGTACTCCAGCGCTGCAATGCCGAGCGCGACGGCGACCGCGTGTCCGAGGCGGCCGGAGCGTCGCGGCGCCGCGGCCATGCCGGCCTGCGCGCTGCGCCGGGCCATGGCGCGCAGCTCCGGCAGCAGCAGCAGGCCGCCGGCAACGCTGAAAGGAACGAGGCCGAGGAACACCCATCGCCAGCTCGCGTGCTGACTGAGCAGCCCGGAGATGACCGGGCCGAGCAGCGAGGGCAGCACCCACGCACTCGAGATCGCCGCGAACAACTTCGGGCGCAAGCTGTCGGCGAACGCCTCGCCGATGACGACGTACGCGGCGGTGATCATCAGTCCGCCACCGAGGCCCTGGACGACCCGGCCGGCGATCAGCTGCACCATCGTCGTCGCCGAACCGGCGAGCAGCAGCCCGGCGACGAAGGCGATCAATCCTGCGGTCAGCGGGGCGGCCGGGCCGCGACGGTCGGTCTGCTCCCCCGCCGCCACCATGCCCACCACGCTGGCGATGAGGAAGCCGGTGAACGCCCACCCGTAGCTGCCCAGCCCGTGCAGGTCGCGGGCAGCCGTCGGCAGCGCCGCTGAGACCGCCATCGACTCGAACGCGATCAGGGTGATGAGAATCAGCAGCCCGACGCTCGTCGCCCGGACCTCAGGCGCGAAGATCGACCGCGGCTGGTCGGCGGCGGTCGGTTCAGTCACCGCTACAGCATGCAACGTCGCCGCAACGACGCCGCACCCGCGTGCTGAGCCGCCGCGCGGCGCTGCACCAGGTGATCAACTGCGCATTCGTGCGGCGCATCGAAGCAAATCCGCAGTTGATCACCAGGGGACGGCTGGCGGGCGCGGAGCAGAAGATAAGAACGCGGGGCTGAGACGCCGGGGGCTGACGAGAAACGGGCCGCCCACCCGGAGGTGGACGGCCCGTCGACGAGCAGGACGTGCGTCAGCTCTTGCGCTTGGTGATCTCGTCGGTGAGCTGCGGCGCGACGGCGAACAGGTCGCCCACGACGCCGAAGTCGGCGATCTCGAAGATCGGCGCCTCAGCGTCCTTGTTGATGGCCACGATCGTCTTGGACGTCTGCATGCCGGCGCGGTGCTGGATGGCGCCGGAGATGCCGACGGCCAGGTACAGCTGCGGCGACACGGTGACGCCGGTCTGGCCGACCTGCATCGAGTGCGGGACCCAGCCGGCGTCGACGACGGCGCGCGAGGCACCGACGGCCGCGCCAAGGGAGTCGGCCAACTTCTCGACGATCTCGAAATTGTCGGACTTGCCGATGCCGCGACCGCCGGACACCACGACCGAGGCATCGGACAGCTGCGGGCGCGAGCCCTTCTCCTCGACAACGGTGTCGATGATCTTGGCTGCCTTCGCGGCGTCGGACAGCGTCACCGAGACCGCGACCTCCTCCGCAGCACCCGAGGCAGGCTCCGGCGCGAAAGAGTTCGGCCGGACGGTGATGACCGGCGTGCCCTTGCTGACCTTCGCCTTGACCTCAACGGAGGCACCGAAGATCTGCTGCGAGACGCTGCCGTCGGCGTCGATGCCGACAGCGTCGTAGAGCAGGCCGCCGCCGATCTTGAGCGCGAGGCGGGCTGCGATCTCCTTGTTCTCGGGCGAGGACGACACGAGGACGGCCACCGGCGAGGACTGCTCGACGACCGCGGCGAGTGCCTCGGCCTTGGGCGCAACGGTGAAGCCGGCGATCTCGTCGCTCTCGGCGACATAAATTTTTGCCGCGCCGAACTCGGCGAGCTGGTTCTTCAGCGGCTCGGCGGTGCCGGGGGCACCGACGACCACCGCGCTGGGCTCACCGAGCGTGCGGGCCGCGGTGAGCAGTTCGAGCGTGGGCTTCTTGACCTTCCCGTCGAGCGAGTCGACGAGAACGAGGACCTCTGCCATGTCTGTTGTCTCCTTCGATTCGTCGCGGTCAGATCAGTTTCTTGGACGCCAGGTAGTCGGCGATCTTGCTGCCGCCGTCGCCCTCGTCCTTGACGACCTGACCGGCCTGGCGCGGCGGGGCGTTCTCGAAGGACTCGACCGCCGTCCACGAGTTGGCCAGGCCGACCTCGCCGGCGTCCAGGCCGAGGTCGGCCAGCGACTTCGTCTCGATCGGCTTGCTCTTGGCGGCCATGATGCCCTTGAAGGACGGGTAGCGCGGGTCGTTGATCTTCTCGACGACGCTGATGACGGCCGGGGTCGAGGCCTCGACCTTCTCGTACCCGGTGTCGGTGACCCGCTCGATGGTGACCGTCGAGCCGTCGATCGTGACCTTGCGGGCCTGGGTCAGCTGCGGCGCACTGAGCACCTCGGCCAGCAGCGCCGGGACGACCGCGCCGCGGGCGTCGGTGGCCTCGGAGCCCGAGATCGCGACGTCCCACTCGATGGAGCCGAGCGCGGCGCCGAGCACCTTGGCGGTGGCGATCGCGTCGGAGCCGTGGATGGCCTCGTCGGTGACGTGCACCGCCTTGTCGGCGCCCATGGACAGCGCCTTGCGGATCGACTCGGTCGCCTTCTCGGGGCCGACGGTGAGGATGGTGACCTCGCCGCCGTGGGCCTCCTTGAGCAGCAAGCCCTCCTCGATGGCGAACTCGTCGATGTAGTTGATGACCGGGTCGACGGCCGCGCGGTCGACGGTGTTGTCCGACGCGTTGAGCTTGCGGTCGCCCTCGGTGTCGGGCACCTGCTTGACCAGCACCACGATGTTCATACGATCGCTGACCTTCCAGTCGGGATTCCCGCGGAGGTGACGTCTGCGGGGCGGACGTAGGACCGACGCGCCGATCCGAACGTCACGACATCTATCAGAAACACTCTGCCTATGTTACTGACGAGTAGCAAGCGTGGCGGGCGTGATACCGCTCTCGTCGGCCTTCACCTCAGTGTGGCAGACCGGCGCTGCAGTCGCCGACGCTCAGAAGCCGGCCGCCACCGGGATGACCCGCTCGCCGATGATCTCCAGGGGCGTGATGTCGGCGACGCCCGGCACAGAGCCGTGCACATGCTGGATGCCGAGCTCGGCGAACGAACGCAGCTGCTCGAGCAGGGCATCGACGTTCTCGCCGTCCTTGCCCGGGTCGAGGGAGGAGATGACGGTCTTCTCGATCGCGTCGTAGTCGGTGCCGAGGTCGGTGCAGTGTTGGCGCAGGACGTCGAGCTTGTGGGCGACGTCTGGCCCGCCGAACAGGTTGCAGGCCTGGGCGTAATGGGCCACCATCCGCAGCGTCTTCTTCTCCCCGCTGCCGCCGATGAGGATGGGCGGGTGCGGGCGCTGCAGGCTCTGCGGCGAGTTCAGCGTGCGCTCCAGCGTGTAGTGCTTGCCGCGGTACGGGCCCTCGTCGTCGCTGCACATCTGCAGGAAGATCTGCAACGCCTCCTCGAGGCGCTCGAAGCGCTCGGACGTGCCCGGGAAGGGCAACCCCAGCCCCAAGGACTCCTCCTCGTTCCAGCCCGCGCCGATGCCCAGCCACGCGCGACCGCCGGACAGGACGTCGAGGGTGCTGACCTGCTTGGCCAGCAGGCCCGGCGCACGGTAGATCGCCGCCGTCACCCAGGCGAGCAGTTCGATGCGCGACGTACGGGCGGCCAGGTAGCCGAGCGTCGTGTACGCCTCGAGCATGTCGTTCTCGGCCGGGCCGACCATGTGGATCTGCCACACGTGGTCCATGACGCTGAGCTTGGCGAAGCCGGCGTCCTCGGCTGCCACCGCGATGCGGGTGAGGTCGTCGGCCAGGGTGGCCGGGCCACCGGAGTAGGTGAAGTCGGAGACGTGCAGGCCTAGTTTCATGCCTTCGACGCTAGCCCGTTTCCCGTCGACGTTGATGGTGCCGCCCCTGCTGGGTACGCCCTGGGCATGGCTGACTCCGCAACCTCCGCAACCTCCGTCTCCGTCAATCGCCGCATCGACGCGTCCGCGAAGGACGTGTTCGACCTGCTGACCCTGCCCTCACGGCATCCCGAGCTCGACGGCTCGGGCTTTGTGCGCAGCGCTGATCACGCCGACCGCATCACCGAGAACGGCCAGACGTTCCGGATGAACATGACCGGTGACCATATGGGCGGTGACTACCAGACCGACAACCACGTCACCGGCTTCGTCCGTGACAAGCTCGTCGCCTGGCAGACCGCGCCGGCCGACGTCGACCCGCCCGGCTGGGAGTGGCTCTGGGAGCTCGAAGCCCAGGGTCCCGACGCCACTGAGGTGACGTTGACCTACGACTGGAGCAAGGTCGAGGACAAGAAGATCCTTGCACTCATCGAGAAACCGCTGATCAGCAAGCATCAGCTCGAGGGCTCGTTGGCCCGGCTGGCCGAGGCCGTCAGCGGCAGCTGAGGGCGCGGGCCAGGAAGTGGGTGAGCGTCCGCAGCAGCACCAACTTCGACTCGGCCCGCCGGTATTCGTGACCCTCGCCCACGAGTTCGAGGTACTCGACGTCTCGACCCAGTGAGCGCAGCCGCTGCACGATCTGGGTCGCCTCGCCGAGCGGCACGTTGGTGTCGAGTTCACCGTGCACCACCAGTAATGGCACGGTGATCGACGCCGCCGCGTGCAGCGGGGAGATCTGGGCCAGCAGGGCAGCGTCGCGAATCGGGTCGCCGTACTTGGACGTTGCCGCCGCGGCGATCCACGGCTCGGTGTCGCGATAGAACGTATGCAGGTTCGACATCCCGCAGATGGCGACGCCGGCCGCGAACACCGGGGCGTGCCGGGTCAGCGCGAGCAGGGTGGCGTACCCGCCGTACGAGCGGCCGGTGACCGCGATGCGCTTCGGGTTAGCGAGGTCGCGCACGGCGAGGATGCGGGCGCAGTCGGCGACGTCTCGGATGGCGTCGAAGCGGCCCCACCGGTCATCGGCGTGCACGAAGGAGCGGCCGAACCCGGACGAGCCGCGGATGTTGGGGGCCAGCACCGTGATGCCGGCAGCCGCCAGCACCTGGTGTTGCGGTGAGAACACCGGCCGCTCTTGGGCCTCCGGGCCGCCGTGCAGGCTGATCATCGCCGGACCGCCCAGACCGGAGCGGGCCGGGTACAGCCATGCCGACAGCGGCAGACCGTCGTGCGCGTCGAATTCGACGAGCTGCGGTTCGACCAGGTCGTCACGCGCGGGCAGGCTGGGCGCGGTTACCGGCGTCCAGGCCAGCGTCACGCAGTCCAGCCGCCACAGCCGCCTTGGCTGTGCCGGTCCCTCGACAGCCAGCACCGCGCAACTGGCATCGCGTGACAGCACCGCCGTGCTCACGACCTGACCGGGCAGGTCGGGCACCGGGTGTCGTGCGCCGGTCGCGGTGTCGACGAACTCGACCTCGCTGCGCCCATGCACGTTCCAGACGCAGAGCACGCGCTCGCCCGCCGCGTCGGCATCGGCGAACTCCAGCTCCGCGTCGGGTCGGGCGGCCAGGGTGCCGGCGGCCGTATGCCGACCGCCGTCGAAGAGGCCGATGGCCACCAGCTCGCGACGCGAGCGACCGGCATCGGTGACGAGATAGACGGTCATGTCGGCCTTCGGCTCGCCCGGTGTGACCTCCCCGGCCGGCGGTGGGCGCAGCAACCCGACATCGGTGGAGCCGGTCTCGGCCCACGGCAGCAGCGGGTAGTCCTCGTCGACATTGCGGTCGACGAGCCGGCAGAACTGCTGGCCGCGGGTGCCGTCGCGTAGCAACGCGAACCGGCCGTCAGCGCTCAGGTCGAGCATCGAGATCAGGCCGCCATGGGCGATGGGCGTGCGCTCGCCGGTGGCCGGGTCGATGCGGATGCACTCGTGCGGGATGGTGGGGTCGTCGTGGGCCAGGGTCACGACCAGGCCGTGCCCCTCACGCGCCCAGGGCCCCAGCACCACGTGGCCGCCATGGACCCGATGAGGCCCGCCTGCGACGCGCCGGGCATCGGTGCCGTCGGGCCGGGTCACCCAGACCTCGGCGCGCACTCCCCCGCCGGTGGCAACCGAGCACGAGATCCATTGGTCGTCGGGCGACCAGCCGACCGACAGCACCGGGTCGGTCCCGAGCGGAATCAGCCGTGCCTGAGGCAGCTCGCCGCCCGGTTGCGGGACGTCCTGCACCCACAGCTGCGGGATGCCGGTGCGGTCGCTGACGAACGCCACCCGCGAGGCGTCGGAGGTCATCATGGGCGCCCACGCCCCGTAGGCCTCGACGAGCTCCTGCGCCAGGTCCTCGACCCTGTTCCATACCTCGGAGTAGGTTTGCGTCTCACTCATCGAATACCCATGGCCTGCAGCCACATCTCGATCAGGCCGAGCTGCCACAGCGCGTTCGAGCCGAGGTTGGTGCGGGTCGTGTTGGGATCGGCCAGCATCCTCTCGACGGCGGCCGGCTCGAACAGACCCCGCTCGCGGGCGGCCGGGTCGGTGAGTGCCTCGCGCACCCGAGCCAGATAAGGACCCTCGAGCTGACGGATGGCGGGCACCGGGAAGTACCCCTTCTTCCGGTCGATGACCGCATCCGGGACGATGCCGCGGCTGGCCCGCTTGAGCACACCCTTGCCGTTGTCGGCCAGTTTGAGCTCCGACGGAATGGCCGCAGCGAGCTCCACGACATCGTGGTCGAGGAACGGCACACGCGCTTCGAGGCCCCAGGCCATCGTCATGTTGTCGACGCGCTTGACCGGGTCGTCGACCAGGTTGATCGTCGTGTCGTTGCGCAGCGCGGCGTCGAGCGTGGTCTCGGCCCCGGGGCGGGCGAACTGCCTGGCCACGAACTCGCGGGGCTCATCCCGCCCCACGAGCCACTGCGGCTGCAACAGCGCGGTGAGCGAGTCGAAAGGCCGGTCGAAGAAGACGTTGCGGTACGCGTCGACCGCTCCATCGCGGTTCTGGCTGTCGAAGGGGACGTCGCGCAGCGGCGGGTACCAGTCGTAGCCGGCCAGGATCTCGTCGGCGCCCTGGCCGGACTGCACGACCTTCACCGATTGGGCGACGTCCTCGCTGAGCAGGTAGAACGCGACGCAGTCGTGGCTGACCATCGGCTCGTTCATGGCCCCGACCGCACCGTCGATGCCGGGCAGCAGGCGCGACGAATCGATCTTGATCCGGTGGTGCTCGGTGCCGAAGTGCTCGGCCACGATGTCGCTGAACTCGAACTCGTCGCCGGACTCGCCGCCCGCCGAATCGAAGCCGATGCTGAACGTCTGCAACCCGGTCTGGCCCGCCTCGGCCAGTAGCCCGACAACCAGGCTCGAGTCGATGCCGCCCGATAGCAGCACGCCGACCGGCACGTCGGCGACCATGCGTCGCTGCACCGCGGTGCGCAGGCTGTCGACCAGCGCGTCCTGCCAGTCGCGCTCGGACCAGTCGGCACGCTGCGGGTCGCGGGCGAAGTGCGGGTCCCAGTACAGGGTGTCGGTGCTCGTGCCGTCGGCCTCAATGACGCGGACGGTGGCCGGCGGCAGCTTGCGGACGCCGTTGAGGATGGTGCGCGGCGCCGGCACGATCGAGTGGAAGCTCATGTAGTAGGACAGCGCGATCGGGTCGATCGAGGTATCGACGCCGCCGGCGGCCAGCAGCGCGGGCAGGCTGGACGCGAAGCGCAGCCGCTCGCGGGTCTGGTCGAGGTAGAGCGGCTTGATACCCAGGCGGTCGCGGGCCAGGACCGTCCGTCCCGAGTCCCGCTCCACGACGGCGAACACGAACATGCCCTTGAAGCGGTCGACGCAGGCCGTCCCCCACCGGTGGTAGGCCTTGGCGATGACCTCGGTGTCGGAATGGGAGAAGAATCGATACCCGGCCGATATGAGCTCGTCGCGCAGCTGCTCGTAGTTGTAGATGCAGCCGTTGAAGACAACCGTCAGACCCAGCTCGGGATCCACCATGGGCTGAGCGCCGGCCGCCGACAGGTCGATGATGGCCAGCCGGCGGTGGCCGAGGGCGACCGGTCCGCGTGACCAGATGCCGCTGCCGTCGGGGCCGCGCCGCGACATGCATTCGCATGCTCGCTCGAGCGCGGCGACGTCGGCGCCACGGCCGTCGAAACGGATCTCACCGGCCAGTCCGCACACCGCGTGTCCTCACCCTCGTCCTGTGTTCGCCTCGGTGTCGTCGGGGTCGACGACGATCCAGGTGTCCTTCGCGCCGCCGCCGCGCGACGAGTTCACGACCATGCTGCCCGGCGGGCCCATCCGGGTCAGCGCGAGGTCGGCCAGCTGCGCCGAGCCGGGCTCGATGCCGGTCAGGTAGACGAAGGCCCGCAGGTCGACGTGGCGCGGCTCGAGCACGCCGTCGACGAGGGTCGGGTGCGTCGAGAGCGCGACGACCTCCTGCGCCACCCACCCGGCCGGGTCGGCCTCGATCTCGCCACGGCGGCGGGCGATCTCGTCGGCGCTGGCTCGTGGCCCGATGAGCACGCCGCTGCCGCCGTAACCGTCGACCGGCTTGGTGACGAGCTGGTCGAGGCGCGCCAGCACCGGCCCGCGCTCGGATCCGATGGCGCAGCGGTAGGTCGGCACCGGCTGCAGCAGCGGCCGCTCGCGCAGGTAGTACTCGATGATGTCGGGCACCAGGCAGTACATCGCCTTGTCGTCGGCCACGCCGGCACCCGGCGCGTTGGCCAGCACCACCGCCCCGGCCTGCGCGGCGGACATGATGTCGCGCCCGACGGGCGCTCCGGCCGCACTGACCAGATCGACCAGCTCGACGCCGAGACGCAGGTACACGACGTGGATCCGTTTGCCGCCCGCGTGCACCCCGGCGTCGGTGACTGCAATGTCGTCGGGCTGCACCAGCAGCAGCCGGGCGCCCTCGGCGATGACGCGGTGCTCGTACCACGCCGAGTTGTCGGCGCCGTCGGACAGCAGGGCGACGGTCGGGTTCGGCCGCGCCGAGCATGAGCGCAGCGTGCGGCCGATCAGTTCGAGGGTCGAGTACGGGTCGAGCACCGAGTCGTCGCTGAGCTCGGGCAGCGCCGTGCGCATCAGGTCACGCAGGCCCAGCGCGTAGCCGACGCCCGACGGCACCCGCGCGTTGTCCTCCAGCACCCGCCAACCACCCACCGCGTCGCGGACAAGATCGAAGCCCACGATCGGCGCGCGGATGACGTCGTCGGGCAGATCGAGGGCCTCGGGTCGCCAGCCCGGGCAATCGGTCAGCGTCTCGCGGTCGATGACCCCGTCGGCGACGATGCGGGCCGGTCCGTACACGTCGCGCAGGAACATCTCGATGGCCCGCGCCCGCTGGGTGAGTCCGGTGGCCAGCACCGACCACTCGTGCGACGGGATGATGCGTGGCACGAGGTCGGCAGGAAACGGTTGCTGCTCGCCGGCCACGCCAAACGTGAAGCTCGTGGCGACTGCCTTCGCGCGGGCGATCTCGCTGCGGTGCGCGAGCTCGTCGGGCCCGAGCTCGTCGAGGATCTCGAGCAGCGGCCGGTACGCGGGGAACGGGATACCGGACACCGCGATGGCCTCGTCCTCCGGCGACTCGGGGTACTGCGCGGTCAGCGCCGGCGTGTCGGCCACCGGCACGACGTGCCCGCTGGACTCGGCGACGAGCAGCGCCACCACGTCCGTGATCCTGCCGCGTTCGGCGTAGCGAGCCCGTTGCCGGTGGCTGGATTCGCCCCGGGCGAGCAGGGCGGTGAGCAGTTCGTTGACGTCGTCCCAGTCGCCGGCGTCCTCGAGGTTCCCGCGCAGGCGCTGCGTCAGCCCGCGGACGACCTCGGTCGCGGGAGCCGGGGTCGGCCCCAGACCCGGCTGCAGCAGCACGCCGCGCAGCCCGTGCCGTGCGGCCCGCCACATCGCAGCGCGGCGCATCGGTTCGGTGGCGCCGATGAGCGGGTCGCCGCGCTCGTCGGCGGCGATGGCCTCGTCGACCATGGCGCGGAACAGCCCGGCGATCAGCACGGCGTCGTCGAGGTTGGGCGTCGCGTCGCACACCCGCAGCTCGACGGTGGGGACGTGCGCGGAGGGCCGCACGTCGAAGTAGGCCATCTTCGCGTCGGAGATGACCTCGGACTCGATGAGGTCGGCCACGAGCTGGTCGTACTCGGCGGCCGACTCGACGTAGCCGAACGATCCGGCCGTGGGCCAGCGTTGCCAGATCATGCTGCGGAAGCTGGAGTACCCCGTGTCGTTGCCGTGCAGATATGGCGAGCTCGCTGACATCGCGAGCAGTGCCGGCAGGCCCGGTTCGACTCGCTGCGCGACGCGCACGGCGACGTCGCGGTCGGCGATGCCGACGTGCACCTGCAGACCGCAGATGAGCTGCTCGTCGACGAGCGAGCGGTAGTCCTGCTGCATCCGGCTGTAGCGCCCGAGGGTGGTCAGTCCGAAGTCCTCGGCCTTGGACAGCGGCGCGCTGCCGCTGGCGATGACGGCCAGCCCGTTGGCCTCGGCCAGGGCGTGCACCTGGTTGCGCAGCTTCTGCATCTCGGCGCGCAGTTCGGTGAGGGTGCGACAGACCGCGGTATTGGTCTCGACGGTGCTGCGCTGCAGCTCGACGGAGAAGTTGGCCGCGGGCAGCTCGCGCAGCAGCTGCGGAGCGCGGGTGACCAGCTGACCGGACTCGAGCGAGACGACGTGCAGCTCTTCCTCGACGCCGAGCGTGCGCAGTCCGCCCATCGAATCAACCTAAGTTGTGAGCATTTCGTTGATGTGTCTCAGCTGCCGATATGTCGGGATTCGCGGCGGCGCCTACTGTTGCCGCGCGGCCACCGCCGCCTCCACGGCCGAGACGACCTCGTCGGACAGCGGCTCGGTGCGCGGCCGGAAGCGGTGGCTGACCGTGCCGTCCGCCTCGACGAGGAACTTCTCGAAGTTCCACTGGACGTCACCGGCCGCGCCCGTGTCGTCGGGCTCGCGCTCGAGCGCGGCGTACAACGGGTGCTGGCTCTCGCCGTTGACGTCGACCTTGGCGAACATCGGGAAGGTGACCCCGTAGTTCGCGCTGCAGAATTCGGCGATCTCGTCGGCCGAGCCGGGCTCCTGCGCCATGAACTGGTTGCACGGGAAGCCCAGGATCTCGAGACCCTGGCCGTTGTAACGGTCGTAGAGCTCCTGCAGCTGGGCGTACTGCGGCGTCAGGCCGCACTTCGAGGCGACGTTGACGATGAGCAGCGGATGCCCGCGGTACTCGCCGAGGTCGGTGGACTGCGCGGCAAGGGTTTCCAGCGGGATGTCATAGATCGTGGTCACCCGTCGAGTATCGCGGACGCTCGGTGAACCGACGGCCGGCCGGCCGCTATCGTCGGCTCATGGGCGATGCACATCTGGCCAAGGGGCCGGCGAACCGGGTCCTGCGCCGGTGGCATCCGCGTACCGACGACACGCCCGGGACCCACGGCGATCACACCCACAGCGACCACGGTCCCCACATCGAGCGCGGCACCTCCGGGGCCTCCGCGCGCTCCGGAATCGTCGACAGCGCCGTGTACTGCGGCGGCCAGCGACAGCACACCGCGAGCTCGCTGACCGACTGCTACGAAGCGCTCCGCGATCAGCCGAACGCCATGGCCTGGATCGGTCTGTACCGGCCCGGCTCGGAGGAACTGCGTTCGCTGGCTGCTGAATTCGACCTGCACGAGCTGGCCGTCGAAGACGCGATCACCGCCCATCAGCGGCCGAAGTTGGAACGCTACGGCGACACGCTGTTCGTGGTGCTGCGCGCGGCCCGCTACGTCGACGAGCGCGAGGAGGTCGAGTTCGGCGAGCTGCACGTGTTCATCGGCCGTGACTTCGTGATCACCGTGCGGCACGCGGAGTCGCCGGACCTGTCCGTCGTGCGGGGACGCCTCGAGCAGGACCCCGAGCTGCTTAGCCTGGGCACCGAGGCGGTGCTGTACGCGATCCTCGACGCAGTCGTGGATGGATACGGACCAGTGGTTGCCGGCATCGAGAACGACGTCGACGAGATCGAGGTGCAGGTCTTTGACGGCGACCCGGCCGTGTCACGGCGCATCTATGAGCTCTCCCGTGAGGTCGTGGACTTCCAGCGCGCCGCCGCGCCGCTGACCGCGATCCTGAGCTCGCTCGAGGGCGGCTTCGAGAAGTACCACGTGAACGAGGAGTTGCGACGCTCGCTGCGCGACGTGGCCGACCACGTGACGCAGGCGAACGAGCGCCTCGACAGCCTGCGGGTGCTGCTGCGCGACATCCTGCAGGTCAATTCGATCCTGGTGGCGCAGAAGCAGAACGATGACATGACCTCGTTGTCGCGCACGAGCAACGCGCAGAACGACGAGGTCAAGAAGATCTCGGCCTGGGCGGCCATCGGCTTCGCGCCCACGACGATCGCTTCGATCTACGGGATGAACTTCAACCACATGCCGGAACTGGGCTGGTACCTCGGCTACCCGTTCGCGCTGGCCCTGATGGTCCTGGCCGGTGTCGTGCTGTACGTGCTGTTCAAGCGGCGCGGCTGGATCTGAGCCGCCGGGTGCATCCGACGGGGCCTACCGGCGGGATGCGGCGTGTTCCGGACGGGCGGTCCGCGGCCCGTCTCGGCGCGGGTCCAGCGGCGACGGGGCGTCGATGGGCTCGACAGCATCGTCGGCGTCCTGCGGGGTGCCGGCGGGATGTACCCGTCCGACGACCACTCGGGCGGCCAGGGCGAGCCCGGCCCCGAAGGCCATGACCGCGGCGCCGGCGATCGCGTCGAGCAGGTAGTGGTTGCCGGTGGCCAGGACGACGACCGTGGTGACAAGGGGATACAGCACCCCGAGCACGCGGACCGATATCCGCGAGGAGTAGCGGCAGAGCAGGAAGCCGCACCACAGCGCCCAGCCGACGTGCAGCGAGGGCATCGCGGCGAACTGGTTGGTCAGGCCGCCGAGGCCACGGGGCACGCTGCCCTCGCCGCCCCACCAGCCCCAGTGGCGAACGTCGAAGAGCGCGTCGGGGATGCCGGCGTTGGCCAGCAAACGCGGCGGGGCGGTGGGCAGCAGGTAGAACACGACGAGGCCCAGCAGCGTGCTGCAGGCAAGAGCCGTGCGCGCGGTGCGGTACTGCTTGGCGTGGCTGCGATACATCCAGACCAGGACGATCGGCGTGATGAAGTAATGCATCGTGGAGTAGAAGTAGGCGGCAGCGACACAGAGCGGAGTCACGCTGATCAGCGCGTGAGTGAGCAACTTCTCGGGCGCGAGGTCGAACGAGCGCTCCCAGTGCAGGATGTCCCGACCGTTACGCGTTGCAACTGCCACCGCGCCGTGCTGCAGCCCGCGGCTGAGCTCGTAGGCCCCGTAGATGACGCCGACGAGAACGACCTCGCGGAGCCAGCGGGGTACGCGCTGCACGCCCCGCCACCATGGAGCGTCGCGCGCCCCAGTCGTCGCCATGCCCGACACACTATCCACTCACCGGGTGTTTGGTGGCGTGCCGCCCGCCTGTCACTCAGCAGTCGCCAATGCGTAATAAACACCGCGCTGGTCGGTGGTGATGCCGTCGACACCATGGTCTCGTAGCCGGCGGGCCCGCTCCGGGTCGTTCACGGTCCAGGCGACGATCTTGTCGAACCGCTCGTGCAAGGCGTCGATCGTGCGCGCGTCCAACACCGTGTGCCGCACCGAGACGCCCGCCTCCGGCAGCGGTGGCCCGGCCAGCGCCGCGCGTAGGGCGGCAGCGTCCTTGATCGTGCGCCAGGTGCAGAAGCCGGCGTCGGCGTAGGCCTGCAGCTCCCACTCGCGATCAGTGCTGACGACGAAGCGGCGCCGGTCGGGCAGCAGCTCGGCCAGCGCGGCCACAAGCCGGCGCTGCGTCGGAGCGTCGCGCGGCTTGGGGTCCAGCAGCACGTCGCATTGGGCCGGTATGCGGGCCAGGACGTCGGTCAGCGTCGCATCGCGAGGTGGTCCGTAGCCCAGGCGGAAGCGCGCGTTGTCGCGCTGGAGCACCTGGCCGAACGCCCCGACGCCCAGGAAGTGCGAGACGTAGACGGTGTCACCGCGGGGGCGCACCTGTACGTCGGTCTCGAACATGCCGGCGCCGAGGTCAGCGAGCTCACGGCAAGCCGCGGTCGAGGGCGGAGTGCGGTGGGCGACCAGGAGCACGTCGGTGAGTATGTCCGCCCGGGCGTCACGCCGGCGCGGGCGAGGCCGGCAGCACGTGGTCGCCGACCTTGTCGGTGCCTAGGCACACGGAGCAGACGTACGCGTCGCAGGTGTGGCAGGCGGCCATGTCCGGGCGCTCGTAGTCCTGGCGGCAGACGTGGCAGGGCAGCTCGACGCCGGACGGGTTACCCAGCTCGTCGTACATCGGCAGGTCGATGCCGTCGTCGGTGCGGCGCAGGTAGTACCTGCCCTTCGTGGCGATCGCGATGACCGGGGGCAGTACGAGCGCCAGCCCGATCGCCACGAGCGGCGAGTACGGCTTGAGGGCCGAGCCGAAGCCGACCGGGTTGGCGGCGTAGAGCATCCCGCGTCGGAATTCCGGCTTCTTGGGCGACAGCTTGAGCAGGTACTTGTTGAACACGATGTCGGAGGCGACGGTCACGACCCACGCCATGCCGCAGTTGGCGTAGGAGCCGAGCAGCGTGTTGAGGAAGCTGAACATGTCGGCTTCCATCAGGATGAGCGCGATCACCAGGTTGAAGCCCAGGAACACCAGGCGGCCCGGGTAGTGCCGCGTCACCCTTGTGAACGAGTTTGTCCAGGCCAGCGAGCCGGAGTAGGCGTTGGTGAAGTTGATCTTCACCTGACTGATGACGACGAGTGCGACGGCGAGCGTCATCGCCGCCCAGGACGGCATGAGGTCGCGATAGATCTCCAGGAACTGGTGCACGGGCAGCTTGGTGAGCACCTTCATCCCGTAGATGACAAGCGTGACGCTGATGATGGTCGACGTCGCGTACCCGAGCCAGAGCGGGATGTGCAGCCCCAGCTTCAGGCCCTGGGCCATGATCGCGCCCTCAAGGGCGAAGAAGATGAACGTGAACGACGCGAAGATGACGTTCGTGACCACCGAGCCGTAGTAGCCGAACCCGCTGCCCCGCGTGATGAGGTCGAGGTCGAGGTCGAGGTTGTACGCGCGGCGTAGTAGGCCAGCGGGAAGCCGCTCAGGAAAATCACGACCGCAAAGACGCCGATGCCCCAAAGCGCATTCGTGGTGCCCTATGAGATGCCGATGTTCGCGCCGATAGCGAAGTCGGCGAGGTAGGCGATACCGCCCAAGGCCGAGATTGCGACGACGCCGGTCGACCACGTCCGGTAGCTGCGCGGCGCGAACCGCAGCGTGTAGTCCTCGAGGGTTTCCTTCGTCGCGCCCGCGATCGTGGTGTCGGTCGACTCGATTGCTTCCGTGCTCATCGGCGTTTCCCCGGGGCGCGACTGGCGGTGACCGAAAAGTAGAGACGCGACGTTTCGATCATCGTCCAAGGCGGTTACCGCGGGGTTCCGAAAATCGTCGCGACGGCGTCGGTCAGCTCCTGCGGTCGGCGGACGGCCGGGTCGGCCGACACCTGCACGAACGGGATGCCCGCGCCCGTCGACCCGCCGTCGGCGCTCGGGTTATCGCCGACCATGAGCGCCTCGCTGGGAGCCACCTTCAGCGCGGCGCAGGCGAACCTGAAGATTTCGGGGTCAGGCTTCTCGACGCCGACCTCGTAGGACAGCACCAGCTCGTCGATGTCCTGCCCGACGCCGTAGCGGGCGAGCACCGGCCGTGGGTCCCAGCCGATGTTGCTGATCACCGCAACCGGAACACCCGCTGCGTGCAGACGCCGCAGCAGCTTGATGGTGTCCGGGAACGGGTGCCAGGCCTCCGGCGAGGTCCCGTGCCGGTAGAGCGTCTCGGCGTCCTCCCGGTTCAGCCCGGCGTGTCGTGACAAGCCCGAGTACGCGTCGTGGTGCGCCTGCGCCGAGAGATCGCGCTGCGCCCAGACGTCGGCCATGTCGTTTGGCAGTTCCTGCGGGGTGGTGCTGCCGTTGATGCCGCCGAAGCGCTCCATAGCCGGTGCGAGGTGCAGGTACTCGGGGCCCAGCGCGCGCAGCAGCGACACGAGCGCCGACTCGATGTGGAACAGCGTGCCGGAGAAGTCGAAAAGAACAGCCCGGCGACGCCCTACGAGCTCGTCGAGGATCTTTTCCGTCGACGCATCTCGGTCGAGGTCCTCAGGAGCGCGGGCGCCCAGCGGTGTGCGGGCCACTCGCGCGTACGCCGCGGCCACACCCTCGAACAGCTGCGGCGCGAGGCCGACTTCGCCCTGGGTGCGCGCGATCTCGAGCATCTCGTCGACGTAGCGATCGGCCTTGGTGGCGGCCAGTGCAATGTCCTGCGGCCAGTCGCGGACATCCGACGACCACATCAGGGCGGCATCGGCGAGGAACTCGGCCAGTACGCCGTGCCGCCGCGCGGCGAGCATCGCCTGCAGGATGAGCGCTCGACTGCCCTTGTAGACCGACGCCGTGCACATCTTCAGCGCCGACGCGCTGCCGACCGGACCGGGCAGCCGCACCATGTCGAGCCAGGGGCCGGCGATCTCGTCGGCGCGAGCACCGCAGACGTAAACCCTGGTAGGTCGATCCGGGGACGGCGGTCCACCGGAGATCGACCCGTCGACGAAGTCCAGACCGGCGTCGGCCAGCGTCGCCGCGATGGCATGCACGGTCTGCGGGCTCACCGCGTTCAGGTCGACGACCAGCGGGCTCGCACCTGCCCGCCCGGTTGCGGCGACAATCGCGTCGGCGGCCGCCCGGGCCTGCCCGGGCGGCACCACCGACATGACGATGTCACTGGTCACGACGTCGGCCATCGTGTCGACGATGTGCAGGCCGGCGGCCTGGACCAGCGCCTTCGTGCGCGTACTACGACTCGCGATGCAGGTGACGACATCCGCCCCACCGGCGATCCAGTTGGCACCCAGCGCGCTACCCATTGCCCCGGCCCCGACCAACCCGATGCGCCTCACCGCGCAAAGCCTAATGGCGCTACTGAACAGGCTTCTGCTCTGGATCAAGCCATTTCGGCGGGATCCATTGTGGTCGACCGTTGCTCATGACAACCC
>NZ_CAXTHK010000038.1:0-33699 GCF_964244045.1 uncultured Jatrophihabitans sp.
CGATGGCGGTGTGACCGATGATGTCCTGCAGGTTGCCGATGTTCGTCATGACGTCTCCTTCTGAGGTCGTGGTGCAACGGTTTGGGGGTGGTGTCGGGTGGGGGGCGTGCGTCACTAACCGGTCGGATTGACCGGTTCGGCGCCGGCAGCCGATCGCGAAGGTCCCCGAGTTTGGAGCAGTCGAACTAGGTAGTCGGAACGCCACAGATGGGAGGGGCGCCGCACTGGCCTACGTAAAGACCTCTACCCGGCTTTCGGTCTGATAACGCAAACTCGTCCCACGAATCGCGGGATCGTAGATGGGACGGCTGCGATCATGAGGCGCATGGAGCAGCCGCTGATCGCACCTGCGTTTCGCAGGCCGGCGCTGTTCGTCGCCGTGCTCGGGTTCGCGGTGTTCTTCTCGCTGGCCGTCCTGATCTTCCACGCCAAGCGCACAGCCTTCGACTCGTGGGCGTTTCGGGTGCTGCCCGAGCGCATCTCGTCCGCCCCTGCGCAGTTCATGATCGGCTTCACCGACCCAGCGGTCTCGGTGTTGCTGCTGGTGCTGACCGTGGTGCTGGCCTGGTCGGTACGCCGCTTGGACATCGTGATCCTGGCCGTCGTCGGGCCGATCGTCGGAACGATATTGGTCAGCGACGTCGCCAAGCCGATCGTGCACCGAACCCTGTTCGGTGGCACCACGGGTACCTATCCCAGCGGACACCAGACAGGCGTCACCTGCACGGCGACGGTCCTGCTGATCGCTTTCGGCCTGCTGCCGCTGCGCCGTCCCGTGAAGTATGCGCTCGCCGTGGTGCTGGCCGTCTGGGTGATCATTGCGGCGGTGGCGTTGACCCGCTTCTACTACCACTACGCCACGGACACGATCGGCTCGATGGGGCTATCGGTGGCCCTTGTATTGGGGCTGGCGGGGCTGCTCGACCGGTACTGGCCGAGCCGCGGCGGAGCTAGCCGCCGGCCGCCGCGACAAGCTCGCGCCGCGCCGTCCCGGTCGCCTCGCCCGGTACGTCCGCGACCGAGCCGGCGGCCGCGGCCGGTGCCCGCAGATGAGTCCGGGACTCAGTTGACGCCGCGGGCCTGACCCGTCCAGAACGGCTCGCGCAGTTTGAACTTCTGCAGCTTGCCGGTGGCGGTGCGGGGCAGTTCGTCGACGAATTCGATGCGCTTCGGGCACTTGTAACCGGCCAGGTTGGTGCGGCAGTGTGCGATGAGCTGGTCGGCGGTGACGTCGGCACCGTCGGTCACCACCAACCCGGTGACGAGCTCGCCCCACTTATCGTCGGGGATGCCGATCACGGCGACCTCCTTCACCGCGTCGTGCGACATGAGTGCATCCTCGACCTCGATCGACGACACGTTCTCACCGCCGGAGATGATCACGTCCTTCTTGCGGTCGGAGATCACTACGTAGCCGTCGTCGTCCAGGTAGCCGCCGTCGCCGGTGTGGAACCAGTTGCCCTGCTGCACCGCGGCCGTCTCGTCGGGCTGCTCCCAATAGGCCTCGAGGTTGTGGTTGGACTGCGCGAGAATTTCGCCGTCGGCGTCGACGCTCATCCGTACGCCGAGCGCGGGCGCGCCGGCGCGGCCGAGGTTCTTGGCCCGCTCGTGGGTATCGAGGTCGTCCCACTCGGCACGGGTGCGGTTGATGGTCAGCAGCGGCGAGGTCTCGGTGAGGCCGTAGATCTGGATGAACTCCCAGCCCAGCTCGTCCAGCACCCGCTCGATGATGCGGGTAGGCGGTGGCGCGCCGGCGGCAATGATGCGCACGCGGTCGCGGCCGGGGGTCTCGCCGTCCCAGTTCTGCGCGCCGTCGAGCGCGGCGGAAATGACGGCGGGGGCGGCGCACATCGCCGTAACGCCGTGGCGCTCGATGCGGCGCAGGATCTCGGTGCCGTCGACCTTGCGCAACACGACGTGCTGGGCGCCGACGCCGGTCATGGCGAACGGCATGCCCCACCCGTTGGCGTGGAACATCGGCAGGGTGTGCAGGTACACGTCGCGGTCGCTGATCGTCGTGTGCAGGCCGAACACGGCGGCGTTCAGCCAGTTGTTGCGGTGCGTCAGCTGCACGCCTTTCGGCCGCGCTGTCGTGCCGGAGGTGTAGTTGATCGTTGCGGTGGCGCCCTCGTCCGGGTCCGCCCACGGCCGCGGCTGCGAGCCGGGCAGGTAGAGGTCGTCGTCCTCGCCGAGCACGAACAGGTGGCGGACCGTGCCAGCCAACGCGTCGAGCACGTCCGTGCGCTCGGGGTCGACGTAGACGACGTCGGAGCCGGAGTGCTCGACGATGTAGCGGATCTCGGGCACCGACAGCCGGAAATTGACTGGGACCAGGACGCGACCGTAGCCGGCCACCCCGTAGAACGACGTCAGCAGCCGCGCCGAGTTGTGCGATACGAACGCGACGCGCCCGCCGGTGGGCACGTCCAGCGCGTCGAGTTTGGCCGCTTGGGCCGCCGCGAGTTCGTCCATCCGGCGGTAGCTGAGCTCGCCGAGACTGGGGGCGGGCTGATCCGGTTCGTCGACCACGGCGATCCGGTCGGGGTAGACGTGCACGCCGCGGTCGAGGAAGTCGCGAACGGTGAGCGGGTAGAACACAGCCTCACTGTGGCAGATGGCCCTGACAAAGAGAACGGCCCGGAAGGACGATGTCCTTCCGGGCCGTGACTCGGTACCTGCGGGCTCAGCTGGAGACGCGCTCGCGGGCGCTCGCAGCGGCGGTGCGGGCCTGTGCCGCGGCCGCCTGAGCGGCGAGGCGGGCAGCTGCGGCCTGCTTCGCGACGACCGGACCGTACTCGTCGGTGTAGTCCTTGGCAGCGTCACGCGCGACCTTGGTGCCGGTGGCGACGCTGCTAGCCACGCTGGTGGCCTTGTCAGCTACCACCGGTGCGTACTCGTTGGCGTAGTCCTTCGCCGCCTTGGCGCCCGTGCTGACGCTGGTGGCGACCCTGTCGACAACAACCGGGCCGTATTCGTCGACGTAGTCCTTGGCCGCAGCGCGCGCCTGCTGGGCCTTCACCGCGACGACGGGACCGTATTCGTCGACCGCATCACGCGCGGCATCTTTCGCCGTCTTGGCTGCGCTGGTGACGCGGTCGAGCACGATGGGAGCCAGCTCGCCCGCAGCGGCCGGAATGCCGGAGGCCGCCACCGACTTGGCAGCCTTCTTGCCGCTCTTGCGGGCCTGCTTGTCAGCCTTGTCGGCAGCCTTCGCCGCGCGCCGGGACAGGTCGTGACCTGCGCTCTTCGCCGCCTCGAAAGCACCGGCGGCCGCGGCAGCCCGCGCCTTCTTCGCGGCTTTCTTCTGCCGACGGCTCTGCTTGCCCTGCTTCTTGCCGGCGCGTCCCGCCGTGATCTCGACCTTCTTGTCGTGCGCTGGCTCGAGCAGCCCGTCGGCGATGAGCCCGACACCGATGCCGAACATCCAGACGTCCTTGGAGATGCCGATGCCCTGCGGGGTCGGCCGTGGGTCGTTCGGCGGGTGCATACCGGGGGTGTTCCAGTACATGTTGAGCAGCGCGCCCGAGAATCCGGCCACGCCCAGACCGGCGACTACCGGCGACACGAAGGGCGCGAGCACGACGGCGCCGAGCGCGACCTCGCCGGCACCGAGACCCTTGGCGAACAGCTTGGGGTCGACCTTGCCGAGGAACCCGTACGTGCCCGACGCCATACCGTGCACGCCTTTCGCGGCGTCCTCGTCGATCTTCAGCTTGCCGAGGCCGCTGTTGAGGATGTACGCGCCGGTGACGACACGAAGGGGGGCGCGGCGGATCTTCGCCGACAAGCTCATTGGCTGTTCCTCCAGAGGGACGGGGTGCAAAGGGTATCGCGGGTGCGGGGGGTCATACCCACGACGGTAACCACATATGTGCGTGCCATTCGCTGTAGGTGAGCAGCCCGCCGGTGAACAGCGGCCACATCCACACGAAGTCTGCCACGACCAGGCCGAGGTAGGTGCTGATGCCGGCGATGCCCCAGGCGCGACGCCGGTCGGCACGCCAGAATCGCTCGCCGGCGGGCACCCCGTGCAGCGACGGTCCGAGCATGACGCCGAGGGCCAGCGTCAGGCCGATGATCAGGAACGGCACCAGCGGCGCCATGTAGAACAGGAACGCCGTGCGACTGAGGTCCTGGAACCACACGAGCCAGCCGGCGATGAACGCGACCCAGACCGCGCCGGCGCGCCAGTCGTGCGTGGTCAACCAGTGCCATGCCAGCCAGAGCAGCATCGGCACGAACGCCCACCACATCAGCGGCGTTCCGATGAGCAGGATCTCGCGTGAGCACGAGGATGCACCGCACGTCTTCTCGGCGCCGTTGTAGTAGAAGTCCACGGGTCGGCCCAGGACGAGCCAGCTCCATGGGTTCGATTGGTACGCGTGCGGGCTGTCCAGCCCCTCGTGGAAGGTGTACGCGTTGTAGTGGTAGTTGATCAGCGAGCGGAGCGGCCCGGGTATCCACCCCCAGGACGTATTTGTGTCGGCCCAGTGGCGGTTCCACGAGTTCTCGCCGGTGAACCAGCCCAGCCAGCACAGCAGGTAGGTCGCGAGCGGAACGAAGATCAGTGACCCCAGGCTGGGCAGCACGCTGCGGTAGAGCCAGCCGCCGGTGCGGTGGCGGACGCCTGCGGCCTTCAATGCTCCGTTGTCCCACACCACGGACAAGATCCAGAACAGGATGAAGAACGAGAGCGCTGTCCACTTCACCCCGCCCGCAGCACCCATCATCACGCCGGCCACGAGACGCCAGGGTCGGGGACCGAACGACGGCACCCCGGACGACAGGTCGGCGCCATCGGCAAGCAATCCCGCCAGGCGGGCTCGCATCTTGTCGCGGTCGATGACCAGGGCGCCGAACGAGGCGATGATGAAGGTCTGCAGAAAGATGTCGAGGATGGCGGTGCGGGCCAGGACCAGCGACATGCCCTCCATAGCCATGAGCAACCCGGCGATGCCACCGAAGAGGTTCGAGCGCATCATCCGTCGGACGATGCGCGTCATCATGATCACGCCGAGCGTGCCGGCCAGGGCCGGGGCGATACGCCAGCCCAAGGAGTTCGTCAGGTACGCATTGCTGTTGCCGTCCCACAGATACTCCGACATCGCGATCAGCCACTTGCCGAGCGGCGGGTGCACGATGAACATGTAGCCGCGGTTGTCCTCGTAGCCGTAGCGCAGCAGTTCCTGGGCTTCGACGGGGTAGTAGGCCTCGTCGAAATTGAGGCCGTTCTTCGGCACGATGTTCTTGCCGGGCGGCGAACCGAGCGCCCAGAAGCGGGTCAGCGCCGCCAACACGGTGATCGCGGCCAGAATCAGCCAGCCCAGACGTGGGTGCGGGTCGTGCCACGGCTGCAGGCTCGCCGGCACCGGGTGTGCGTGACGGGGCGGGTCAGGCGGTGAGTCGTCGGGCGCAGCGTCGGCCGGGGCCTCCAGCGTCGCCGTCACGCGCCCGATAGTAGAGGTGACCTCCTGGCGATCCGGTGTACGCAGGTGGATGGGGCAGTAGCGTTCGGCATCGTGGACGGGCCGAGCGGGCGGGTGGTGCTGGCCGCGACGCCGATCGGGCAGCCCGGCGATGCGTCTGCGCGGCTGTGCGACGCGCTGGCCACCGCCCCGGTGCTGGCCGCCGAGGACACCCGCCGCCTGCTGCGGCTGTGCCGCGACCTCGACGTCGAGCCGACGGGACGCATCGTGTCGTTCTTCGACGCGAACGAGTCCGGCCGCGTCCCGCAGCTGCTCGAGTTCCTGCATGCGGGGGAGGACGTGCTGGTTGTCACCGACGCAGGCATGCCGTCGGTCAGCGACCCGGGTTACCGCCTCGTCGCGGCAGCCGTCGACGCGGGTATCGAGGTGACCTGCCTGCCCGGTCCGTCATCGGTGACCACGGCGCTGGCCGTCTCGGGCCTACCCGTCGACCGGTTCTGCTTCGAGGGTTTCCTGCCCCGCAAGTCCGGCGAGCGGCGTCGCGCACTCGAGGCGCTGGCGACCGAGCGGCGCACGATGGTGTTCTTCGAGGCACCACACCGGCTCGCCGATGCGCTTGCCGACCTCGTCGCCGTGTTCGAGGCCGAACGGCCCGCTGCCATGTGCCGCGAGCTCACCAAGACCCACGAGGAGATCCGGCGCGGGCCGTTGGCGGACCTGGCCGCGTGGGCGGCCGGCGAGGTGCGCGGCGAGATCTGTCTCGTGGTCGGCGGGGCCACCGGTGTGCGCGACGCCGCCACGCCCGACGAGCTCGCGGCCGACGTCGCGCGGCGCGCGGCGGCCGGTCAGCCCCGCAAGGAGGCCATCGCCGAGGTCGCCCGCGTCCGCGAAGTACCGAAGCGCGAGGTGTTCGACGCCGTGGTGACCGCGAAAGGCTGACGTCCCCGACAGCGGCGGATCTTCCTGCGCCTGACGCGTCAGGACGCGCGAGCCGCAGGAAGATCGAGAAACCGGCGCCCGGCTCATCACTACGCTTGACGGCGTGACTGACGAGTACATCCTGACGGCTCCCGCGTGGCCCTATGCCAATGGGCCGCGGCACATCGGGCACGTCGCCGGATTCGGCGTGCCGGCCGACATCTTCTCGCGCTACCAGCGGATGGTCGGCAACCACGTGCTGATGGTCAGCGGCACCGACGAGCACGGCACGCCGATCCAGGTGCAGGCCGACCGCGAGGGCGTCACGCCGCGCGAGTTGGCCGACCACAACGCGCTGGTGATCGCGAAGGATCTGCAGTCGCTCGGGCTGTCCTACGACCTGTTCACCCGCACGACGACGGCCAACCACTACGCCACGACGCAGCAGATCTTCCTGGGCCTGTTGAAGAACGGCTACGTGTTTCCGCAGACGCAGCTCGGCGCGATCAGCCCGTCGACCGGTCGCACGCTGCCCGACCGCTACATCGAAGGCACCTGCCCGATCTGCGGCTACCCCAGCGCGCGCGGCGACCAGTGCGACAACTGCGGCAACCAGCTCGACCCCATCGACCTGATCAACCCGGTGAGCAAGATCAACGGCGAGACGCCGACGTTCGTCGAGACCGAGCACTACTTCCTCGACCTCGCCGCGTTCGGCGAGGTGCTGGCCGGCTGGCTGACGAAGCAGACGCACTGGCGGCCGAACGTCCAACGCTTCTCCTTGAACCTGCTCGACGACCTCAAGCCGCGCGCGATCACGCGCGACCTCGAGTGGGGCGTGCCGGTCCCGCTCGACGGTTGGCGCGACCGTAACGACAAGAAGATCTACGTCTGGTTCGACGCGGTGATCGGCTATCTCTCGGCGTCCATCGAGTGGGCGCAGCGCTCCGGCGACCCGGACGCGTGGCGGGCGTGGTGGCAAAACCCGGAGGCGCGGCAGTACTACTTCATGGGCAAGGACAACATCGTCTTCCACAGCGAGATCTGGCCGGCAATGCTGTTCGGGTACTCGGGCCTCGGCGCCAAGGACGGCACACCGGGCGACCTCGGCGCGCTCGATCGGCCCTACGAGATCGTCTCCAGCGAGTTCCTGACCATGGAGGGTCGCAAGTTCTCCTCCTCGCGCGGCGTCGTGATCTACGTCCAGGACATCCTGTCGCGCTACGACGTCGACGCGCTGCGCTACTACCTGGCCGTTGCCGGCCCGGAGACCCAGGACACCGACTTCACCTGGTCGGAGTTCGTGCGCCGCAACAACGAGGAACTCGTCGGCACCTGGGGCAACCTGGTCAACCGCACCATCTCGATGACGGCCAAGAACATCGGCTCGATCCCCGCCCCCGGCGCCCTGGCCGACGTCGACCGCGACCTGCTTGCCTTGTCCGGCAAGGCGTTCGGCACCGTCGGCGACCTACTCGGCCGCTCCCGGCAGAAGGCGGCGCTGGCCGAGGCCATGGACGTCGTCGGCGCGGCCAACAAGTATCTGTCGGACACCGAGCCGTGGAAGCTGAAGAACAGCGACCCGGAGCGGATGGCCTCGGTGCTGCACGTCGCGTTGCAGGTCGTCGACGATGCCAAGACCCTGCTGACGCCGTTCATCCCGTCGTCCTCGGGCAAGGTGCACGCCCTGCTGCGGGGCGACGGGCCATGGGCGGCGATGCCCGACCTCGTCGAGGTCGAGAGCCCGACCGCGGTGGGCTCACCGTCGTACTCGGTGCTCACCGGCGACTACGACACCGGCGCCCGGTGGACGTCCAGCCCGATCGAGATCGGTCGGCCGATGGCGACCCCCACACCGGTGTTCACCAAGCTCGACCCGTCCGTGGTCGACGAGGAATTGGCCCGGCTAGCGCCGCCGAGTGAGTGACGCCGTCGAGCCGCTGCCGGTGCCGGTCTTCGACGCGCACACCCATCTGGATGCCATGGCCCAGCGGGCCGGGGTCGAGGCCGATGAGGCGTTCGTGGCGCAGGCCATGGCCGACGCACGGGCGGCGGGCGTGCTCGCCGCGATCACGGTCGGCGACACCGTCGCGTCGTCGCGCTGGTGCGTGGCGGCGGCGCAGGCTCACCCGGACGTGTACGCCGCCGTCGCGGTGCACCCCACCGAGATCGCCGGCCTGGACGACGCCGGTTACGCCGACCTCGAGTCGCTGGCCCGGGACCCTCGGGTGGTGGCCGTGGGCGAGACGGGCCTGGACTACTACTGGGACCGAACCACGCCGGCCGCGCAGCAGGAGCACTTCCGCCGCCACATCGACTTGGCCAAGCGGGTGGGCAAGCCGCTGATGATCCACGACCGCGACGCCCACCGGGACGTCCTCGGCATCCTGCGAGCAGAGGGGGCCCCGGAGCAGGTGGTCTTCCATGCATTCTCGGGTGGCGAAGCCATGGCCCGCGAATGCGTCGACGCGGGGTACGTGCTGTCCTTCCCGGGCGTCATCACCTTCAAGAACGCGCCGGCGCTGCGCGAGGCAGCGGCCGTCGTCCCGGCCGAGCACCTGCTCGTCGAGACCGATGCCCCGTTCCTGACGCCGCACCCGCTGCGCGGTCGGCCGAACGCTCCGCGCCTGTTGCCGCTGACCGTCCGGGGGCTCGCGGCCGCGACCGGGCTCGAGGTCGACGAGCTCTGTGCCGCCGTCACGACCAACGGCCGGCGGGTGTTCGGAGTCCCCGGCTGACGGGTGGAACGTTGCGCGATGTGGCAAGCGTCACACCCCGCCGCCACAAGTTCGCACGTGGTTTTCGATGGCTCGAGATCTGCTGCCAACAAAACCCTCGACTGTTGATTCAGACAGCCGCACCCATGCCCGCGACGCCGGGGCTGAGATGAGCCGGGCCATCCACCCTGACGCCGCCGCCGGAGGCAGCGCACGCATTCGGACTCGCACGGCGCGCCACGACGACCGTCCACCGAGGCGGGCAATTCGGACGTATCGCCGTCGCATGGTTTGGTCCGTCCAGCACCTCTCGTTACGTTGTCGTGACCAACCAGGCTGCTGTGCGTTCGTGAGGCACCCGTGGCTAATGGGACAACAGGGAGTCGATTAGTGCAGCGCAGTGTCAAATACGGGGTCGTCGCCGCAGTGGCGGCCGGCCTCGTCGGCGGGATCACCGCTTTTGCGACCTCGTCGAGCGGCACCCCGGTCACCGTGACGGTGGACGGCCAGAACAAGAAGATCACCACCGAGGCCAGCACGGTCAAGGGCGCGCTGAAGACGGCGGGCTACTCGGTCAAGGCCCATGACCTGGTTGCGCCCAGCACAGCGTCCAGGATCCACAGCGGTTCGACGATCGTCCTGAACCGTGGCCGGCTGCTGCACCTCGTCGTCGACGGCCAGCAGAAGGACGTCTGGACCACCGCGCCGACCGTTGCGGTGGCGTTGTCCCAGCTCGGCTACACCACTGCCGACTTCGTCTCCGTTTCTCGCTCGCGCCGCCTGCCACTGTCGCCGACCGCGATCGCCGTGCGGCAGCCCAAGAGCGTCATCGTTGTGCACGACAAGAAGACCGAGCGGGCCGTCACGACCGCCCCGACCGTCGCCGCCGTGCTCCAGGCGCTGGGCGTCACCATTGGCGGCTCCGACCGGTTAACCCCGGCCGCGAGCACCCCGGTGACTGCGAGCCTGACGATCCGGGTGCAGCGGGTGACCTCGAAGCAGGTCGTCAAGCACGTCAGCACCGACTACCAGGTCGTCAAGCACGCCGATCCGAAGATGTACGAGGGCGACACGGTGGTCATGACGAAGGGCAAGGAAGGCACCACCGACGTCACCTACGAGATCCTCTACATCGACGGCCAGCCGGCCGGCAAGAAGATGGTGTCCACCTCGGTCGTCTCGGCGCCGAAGACGCAGGTCGTCACGGTCGGCACCAAGAACCGGCCTACACCGAAGACGACAAGCAACGGCCTGAACTGGGACGCGCTCGCAGCGTGCGAGGCCGGGGGCAACTGGCAGATCAACACCGGAAACGGCTTCTACGGCGGCCTGCAGTTCGACATCGGCACCTGGGACTCCAACGGCGGCGCGAGGTACGCCGCCCGCCCGGATCTCGCCAGCCGCGAGGAGCAGATCTCGGTGGCTACGTCGCTGTACAACAAGCGCGGGTCCAGCCCATGGCCGGCGTGCGGATCCCGCCTGTAGTCCGTTACAGTTCCGTGACCTTCGCGTCCGTTCCCCACGTCCACGGCAAGACTTCGTCCATGAGCACGACCCAGGAGCTCCGTCGGTGCTGAGAAGCCTCAAGTACGGCCTGCACGGTGCCGTGTTGGCCGGCCTGGTCGCCGCACCACTGGTCTGGAGTTCGGTCGACAAGGACGTCCACCTCTCGATCGACGGTAGGACGACCACGGTGTCGACGACCGCGAGCAACGTCGGGCAGGTCTTGCGGTCGCAGCACTACAGGATCGACGGCCACGATCTCGTCGCCCCGGCCGCCGGTGCGAAGGTCAAGGACGGCATGACCGTCGTGTTGCGGCACGGGCGATTGCTGCGTCTGGACATCAACGGCAAGCGGACGTCGGTGTGGACCACCGCGTCCACCGTCCAGGAAGCGCTGAGCCAACTCGGTTACACGACCTCGGACTACGTCTCCGTCTCTCGGTCCCGACGTCTGCCGCTGAGCCCGACCGACGTCGCGATCCGCACGCCCAAGGTCGTCACCGTCGTCCACGACGGCACGCGCGAACGGGTCTCGACCACCGACGCCACCGTCGCCCAGCTGCTCGCAGACATCGACGTCACGGTGCACGCCAAGGACAAGGTGTCGGCACAACCGGGCTCGGCATTGGCCAGCGGGCAGGTCGTCGTCGTGCAGCGCGTCGGCGATCGCACCGAGGTGAAGAGCGTCGCCGTCGACTTCACCGTCACCCGAACGGCCGACTCGACGCTCGCAGCCGGCAAGACAAAGGTCGTGAGCAAGGGCAAGAAGGGTCGGATGGAGATCACCTACTCGGTGGTCTACGTCGACGGCAAGCCGGCTGCCCGTGTGCAGTTGTCGAGTCGCACCATGTCGGCGCCGCGGCCCGAGGTCCTGGCCGTGGGCACCAAGCAGGCGTCCGACCTCGACGCGATGAGCACGCCGCAGGTCACCGGGCCCACGCCCGGCTCGGCCAAGGCCATCGCGCTGGAGCTCGCCGCCAAACGTGGCTGGGGTGACGATCAGTACTCGTGTCTGGTGCAGATGTGGACGCGCGAGAGCGGGTGGCGCACGAATGCGGCCAACCCCAGCGGCGCGTACGGCATCCCGCAGGCCCTGCCCGGCTCGAAAATGGCCTCGGCCGGCGCAGATTGGCAGACCAGCGCCGAGACCCAGATCAAGTGGGGTCTCGGGTACATCGCGGCGCGCTACAACACGCCGTGCGGTGCCTGGGCGTTCTGGCAGGCGCACAACTACTACTGAGTCGTGACCATCGATCCCCGCCCGCGTGTGGTCATCTACACCGACGGCTCGTGCAAGGGCAATCCCGGCCCCTGGCGGTTGGGGCGCTTGGCTGACCAGCGGTGTGCACAGCAAGGATCTGTTCGGCGGCGAGGCGCTCACGACGAACAACCGCATGGAGCTGACGGCCGTCATCGAGGCGCTCACCGCGCTGAAGGGTCCGAGCGAGGTCGAGCTCTACACCGACAGCCAGTACGTCCGGCAGGGCATCACCAGCTGGATCCACAACTGGAAGCGCCGTGGCTGGGTGACTACGGACAAGAAGCCGGTGAAGAACGCCGACCTCTGGCGCCTGCTCGACGACGCCACCCAGCGGCACACGATCGAGTGGCACTGGGTGAAGGGCCACGCCGGAGACGTCGGCAACGAGCGGGCCGACTCGCTCGCCAATCAGGGTGCCGCCCAGTTCAGCTGAGCCCGCGTGTTGCGCAAGCGTCGAGTTGGACGGGGTAACCCGCCTGGAGCACGCCCACCGTGGCCGCCGGTGTCTGCACCACGGTCGTGCCGTTGGTCGGTCGCCGTCGCCGCGGGCCGTAGCCGTATCGCTGCGTGTCCCAGTCGAGGAGGTGGTCGTCGCGAACCAGCGCAAGGTGGCCGTTGTCGACGACGAACGTGCCGGTGGGCAGGTCGGCCCAGGGAGCGCGGTGCGTGCGGCCGCGCTCGGCCGCGAGCCGGATGTCCAGCGCCGGAGCGCGGGGGACAGATCCGCCGGACGCCCACGCCGCGCAGTACGCGAGGAAAGCGGCGCGGCGGCACTCGGCGCACGGCCGGTGCCCGGCGGCCAGAGCGACGGCCTCGTCAAGGAAGAACACCGGCGTGTAGCGCTTGGGTGCCCACTGCGGGACCCGTCGACTCCGGAACGAGAGTTCGCAGGTGATCCAGCGAGTGGACGCGGAAGCCCGCACGATCCGCCGGCTGCCGTCCCTGCCGTGCAACAGGCCCCGGTTGCCCAGCCAGGCGCCGCGTACATCGGTGGCGACGATTTGCCCGTCCGGCGTCACCCGGTTCTGCGCACTCACGCCTGCCCGCGCTCGAGGGCGAGCAGCGTCGCCTTCGCCGCGGGCCCGCCCAGGTAGTTGCCGATGCCGCCGTCGGATCGCACGATGCGGTGACACGGGACGACGATCGGGATCGGGTTGGTGGCGCAGGCGGTGCCTACGGCCCGCACGGCTCGCGGGTTGCCGGCCGCGGCAGCCAGCGCGGCGTAGCTGGCGGTGGAGCCGTAGCCGACGTCTGTGGCGAGGTGGGCCAGCACCGTGCGTCGGAACCCTGCGGACAGTTGCCAGTCGAGCGCGACGTCGAAGCCGTGTCGACGCCCCTCGAAGTACTCCGCGAGCTCGCGGGCGACGCCGTCGAGCCGGGCCGGCGCCTCGAGCACCCGGGGGCTGATCCGCGCCGCCAGGGCCTGCAGTACCGCGTCCCAGCCCTCGCCGGCGAAGGCCACCCGGACGAGCCCGCGCTCGGTGGCCGCGACGAGCAGCTCGCCCACCGGGGAGTCGACCGTTCGGTAGGCGACGTCGAGCACGCCGGCTCCGGCCGCGGCGCCGGCAAGCCGGGCCCTGAGGCGGTCCAGTTCGGCGGCGTCGACAGGAAAGGCGGCGGCCAGTTCAGTCATTGGGTTCTTCTTCCGGCATCGGTCGGGCAAGCGTGTGGCGTAACGCGGCCACCCCGTCGGCCGCCGCGCGCCGGGCAGCGGCGGGAGTCCCGCCGAGCAGGGTGGCGACGTCGGCGTAGGGCAGGCCGGCCAGGTGGTGGTAGGCGACGGCCTGGCGCTGTTTGTCGGACAGCGCGGCGATCGCTGCCCGCAGGTCGGGGTCGAGGTCGTCGGCGCGGTCGGGAGCGGCCCGCTCGGGGGTGTCGGCGACCGGCACTGCTCGCCGGGCGCGGGCCCGCAGGACGTCGACGGCTTTGCGATGCGCGATCGTCACCAGCCACGCTTCGACGTTTGCCCCGGCCGGCAGGTCGGGGTACGCGCGCAGCGCGGCCAGGAACGTCTCGGACCACGCGTCGTCGGCGTCGACCGGGCCGAGCACCGCGCGGGTCACTCGCAGGATCGTCGCGCCATGCAGGCGCACGACCACCTCGAACGGTGGTTTCGCGGCCGCGGTCACCAGAGCGCAGATGTGCGGGCCGGGATCGCTCCCTCGAGCTCCAGCAGGAACTGCTTGCGCTCGAGCCCGCCGGCGTAGCCGGTGAGACTGCCGGTGGAGCCGACCACGCGGTGGCACGGCACCACGATCGACACCGGGTTGTGCCCGACGAACCCACCCACGGCGCGGGCGCTGATCCCGCCGCCGAGTTGCCCGGCAAGCGACCCGTAGGTGGTGGTGGAGCCGTACGGGATCGCGGCCAGGAGCGCCCACAGCTGACGGGCTCTCGCGCTGCCGTGCAGCGACAGCGGCAGCTCGAAGTCGTGGCGCCGGCCGGCGAAGTATTCGTCGAGCTGGCGGACCGGTTCGGCAAAGTCAGGATTCGCAGCGTCCATCAGCGGGCCCCACGCCACCTCGTCCGGGTTCGTCCAATGACCGGGGTAGTAGATGCCGCACAGGCCCGCATCGTCGACGACAACGGTCAATGCGCCCAGCGGGGTGGCAACCACGGCGTGCCGGTTCGTACTGGTGCTCATTTCGTCTCCCTCGTCATGTCTCATCAGGTAGACGCGCAGCGGGCCCCGGTTGTGAGGCCACTGCTCCACCGAATCACTGCGGTCGCGGAGCCCGCACCTGACCGACCCGCCGCAGGAACGCGGCGGTGACGACGAGGTACACCGCGCTGAGCACAACGCACATGATCAGGTCGGCGGTGAACGCCTGCCCGGTGTGGTGCCACAGGGGGTCGTCACCGCCGCTGCTGGGTGAGATCCGGCTGACCGACGCACCCGCGGCGTAACCCCAGCGGGCCGGCGACAGCCACGACATCTGTTCGAGCACTGCGCGGCCACGCACCGGGAACAGGCCGCCGGATAGCAGCAGCTGAGCCATGATGACCAGCACGAGCAGCGGCATCGTGCGGTCGGCGTTGGTGACGATCGCCGACAGCAGCAGACCCAGCGTCATCGACGCGAACGTCACGAAGATCAACACGATGATCATGTCGACCTTGCCCGAGCCGCCCAGCAGCGCGTCGTCGGGTCCGGGGTCGGTGAGCAGGGCAAACACCGTGAGCAGGACGGCCTGGATGGTGCTGACCACGCCGAGCACCACGACCTTGGACGCGAGGTAGGGCCCCCAGGCCAGTCCGATCGCCCGTTCGCGGCTGAAGATCGGCCGTTCCTTGACGATCTCGCGCACCGCGCCGGCGCTGCCCGACAGGCAGCCACCGATGATGATCACCAGCAGCAGCTGCGTCGGCGAATGGGACTTGGCGCGCAGGGCGTCCAACGCCGACAACCCCGAGTCGCCGGGCACGGCGTGCGCGAACAGCGCCAGCACCAGCGGCGTGATCATGGTCAGTCCGACGAACGCCTTGTCCGACGCGATGACCTTCAGATAGCGGCGCGAGAGCGTCGAGAACTGGGCGAGCGCGCTCTGCTGACGCGGCGGTGGTGCGGTGGCGGCGACTGCGGCCGGCGAGGCGGCCCCCGCGACCGGGCCCCGGGTCGGCAGCCCGCCGAACTGGCGCCCGACGGGAGAATTGATGTAGCGCACGTACCAGTCGCTGCGCGGCTGTTCGAGCTGGGCGTACATGTCGGCCCAGTCGGTGCAGCCGAAGTAGGCCAGGACTCCTGCCGGCGGCCCGTAGTACGCGAGCTGACCGCCGGTGGCCAGCACCAACAGCTTGTCGGCGAGGTCGAGGTAGGTGACGTTGTGGCTGATCACGACGACGGTGCGGCCGTCGTCGGCGAGGCGCCGCAGCACCTGCATGACCTCGCGGTCGCGGTTGATGTCCAGGCCCGAGGTCGGTTCGTCGAGGAAGAGCAGTGACGGGCTGGTCAGCAGCTCCATGGCCGTGCTGGTGCGTTTGCGCTGTCCACCGGACAGCGTCGAGACGCGCTGCTCGGCCTGCGGCACCAGGCCGAGCTCGTGGATCACCTGGTCGACGCGTCGGGCGCAGTGGTCGCGGTCGACGTCGGGTGGGAAGCGCAGCTGGCCGGCGTAGAGCAGCGCCTCACGCACCCTCAGCTGCGGGTGCAGGATGTCGTCCTGCGGCACGAGACCGATGCGGTGCCGGATCTCGTCGTAGTTCGTGTACAGGTCGCGGCCGCCGTAACCGACCCCGCCGTAGGTGGCCGGTGCGATGCCGGTCAGAGCTTTGAGCAGCGTCGACTTGCCCGAGCCGGACGGCCCGACTATGACGAGCATGTTCTTCGGTTCGAGGCTGAAGCTGACCCGGTCGAGGATGCGTCGCTCGCCGACCTGCACGGTGAGCTGGTGGGCCTCGAAGGTGATGGCCCCGGTGTCCTGGTACTCGGTGAGGGTGCCGTTCTGCAGCCGGAACGTCTTGTGCCCGATCGAGATCAGGTTCTGCGGGCTGATCGACGCGGTGCTGATGCGGCGGCCGTCGACGAACGTGCCGTTCGAACTGCCGAGGTCGCGCAACGTCCACGCCCGGCCGTCGTAGGTCAGCGCGGCGTGGTGACGCGATACGAGCAGGTCGTCGACGGGGATCTGGTTGTCCGGCGTGCGGCCGATGGTGAGCTGGCCGCGCGACAGCTCGCCGAGTTGGTGGACGGCCGACAACTCGGCGTTGAACCCGGCGTTGCTCACCGACGGCCGGCTCGGTGCGCTCGCGCCGGGCGGCCCGTACCCGGCCGGGACGGCAGGCGCCGACGCGGTTCGGCCGGGCGGACCATACCCTGGGGTAGGGAACATCCGCGGGGTGGGCGCGTAGGCATCCTGAACGGGCGGCGCGACGGGCGCGACGGCGCCCACCATCTGCAACTCCAGCGCGGTGCCGTGCGGATCGGCGAGATGGAGGACGGTCCGCGGGGCGAGCGCAAGCGTCTCGATGCGCTGCCCGGCGAGGAAGGTGCCGTTGCGTCCCTCGCTGCGCAGCCGCCAGCCTTGGTCGTACCAGATGGTGAGGTGCTTGCCCGACACCTTGTTGTCGTCGCTGATCGTCAGACCGGCAGCGGGGTCACGGCCGACCACGAAGACGCTGCCCGGAGTCACCTGCACGCGTCGCTCACCATGGCGGATCTCGAGAACTTCGGCCACCGACGAGCTCCCTACAGCCTGAGTGCGTGCTGGCAGACTAAAGCACGTCCGCGGCGTTGATCGCCTCTGCAGGCGCCGGCTGCCGGCCGGCGGGGTTGGGAGAGTGCGTGCCCGCCGACTCGGTGCTCCTCGGCCCGGCCGCTATCCGCGCGCAGGCCGCCCGGCTGAACCTCCGGCCCACCAAGACACTGGGCCAGAACTTCCTGCACGACGCGAACACCATCCGCCGCATCGTCCGGGCGGCCGAGCTGCTTGCTGGTGAGCGGGTGCTCGAGATCGGGCCAGGTCTGGGCTCGTTGACGCTCGGCCTGCTCGAGGCGGGGCACGCCGTCACGGCTGTCGAGATCGACTCCGTGCTCGCGACCGCGCTGTCCGGCACTGTCGAGGAGCGGTTGCCCGCGGCCGAGCTGTTGACCGTCCCCGCCGACGCCCTGCGGTTGAGCGAGGTGCCCGGGCCCGCCCCAACCGCGCTGGTCGCCAACTTGCCCTACAACGTCGCGGTGCCGGTCGTGCTGCACCTGCTCGAGATCGTCCCGACGTTGCAGCGTGCGCTCGTGATGGTGCAGGCCGAGGTGGCCGACCGGCTCGTCGCCGGACCAGGGTCGCGGATCTACGGCGTGCCGAGCGTCAAGGTGGCCTGGTACGCCGCGGCTGCTCGCGCCGGAGCCGTCCCGCCGTCGGTGTTCTGGCCGATGCCCAACGTCGACTCCGGGCTCGTCCGACTCTCCCGCCGGCCGGCACCGCCGACCACCGCCGACCGTGCCGAGGTGTTCGCCGTCGTCGACGCTGCCTTCGCGCAACGCCGTAAGACGCTGCGCGCGGCGTTGGCCGGTTGGGCCGGTTCGGCTGCGAGCGCGGAGCAGGCGCTCGTCTCCGCCGGCGTCGACCCGCGCGCCCGCGGTGAGACGCTAGACGTCAGTGCGTTCGCCCGGCTTGCCGAGCAGCGTCCACGTCGCGACAAATGACGATCTACGGTCGGACGTCGCCGTCGGCTGCCTGACCGGTCCGCCGTCGCTTACTGTCACCGTCAACCCGTCCCGTGCCTTTGCCTGTGTAGGAGTCCCCCGTGACCAGCCCTGACTTCTCAAAGAACCCGTACGGGCAAGCCCCGCCACCCGGTTACGGCCAGGCGCCGCCGCCGGCATACGGCCAGCCTCCCTACGCCCAATACGGTCAGCCACCGTATGGCCAGTACGGCCAGGCGCCATACGGGTTCGCCGCGGTGCAGAAGCCAACGGGCTGGTTCGTCGTCAACTGGCTGTTCTTCTGGCCCCTGGCGATCTACTCCCTCACCTCGGCCTGGGGCAACATCGACCGCGCGCTGTTCGTCGGCGACATCAACGGCGCTCAGTACCAGGCAAACCGGGTCAAGAAGTTCGGCATCATCGCGCTGTGCATCGGCATCGGCTGGATCGCGTTGTGGCTCGTCATAGTCGTGGCAGTCGGGGCCTCCACGAGTGCCAGCTACTGCCATGGCTACAACTGCTGATGCGCTGCTAGTGCTGCAGCCGTAGATCGTGATCTTTGATGTGAATGGCCTGCTGGACAGGCGTTTCAGCGGCGTTGTGGGGCGGCCACCGGGCGAGCATCGGTGCTTGGTGGAACAACGAGAACGCCGCGGTGGCCGCGGTTCATAGGGTAGATCCTGTCCGGTGGCAGACGGCGTTCGGCGCGGTGCTGGATCGCATCGAGGGCCGGTTCGCCCGCTACGAGCCGTTGCGGCACGCGGCCGGGTTGATGCTCGGCATGCTGTCCGGCTGGACCGGAAGAACTGATCGCTGAGCATCGCGGCGACGTTGCCCCGGACAGGTTGCAGCACCTGCTCGCCCGGGCGAAGTGGGACGCCGAGCTGGTGCGGGATGACCTGCCCCGACCCGCGGCTGCGCGCGACCATCCGTGGTCTCGGACTGGGCTACGTGATGCAGGTCGCGGCGAACCGCCGTATGCCCACCGGCATCGGGCCGCGGCGGGTCGACGAGCTCGCCGCGAATCTGCCCGCCAGCGCGTGGGAACGACGCTCAGTCGGTCCACGCAGCAAGGGGCCGCGTTTCTACTCCTGGGCGTGGCTGACCCTGGAGCCCGAGACCGACCCGGACACCGGCTCGCGCACGCCTTCCTCGCCGTCGCCACCGCGATTGAACGCGACCACGCGCCGACCCCGGCCGGACTCATCGAGCTGACCGCCAACGACTTCCGTCGCCTGTTCGACGCACTCCTGCTCGCCGGCCGACATTCCCTCTCGACGCTGCTCGCCTGGTCGACCTGGCGTCGAAGACACCAAGCCCGAGCCCACGACTGCCACTACCGACGACGAGAACAACGATGATCACGAACTACGGCTGCAGTACTAGCTCCATCCCCGGCTGTACTACTAGCTTCGTCCCCGGAAGAGGCTCGTGACCGAGCCGTCCTCGAAGACCTGCTTGATGGCCTGCGCTAGGAGCGGGGCAATCGTCAGGACGGTCAGCTTGTCGAACTGCTGCTCCTCGAGGATCGGCAGGGTGTTGGTGACGATGACCTCGCTGATGCGGCTGTTCTTGAGGCGGTCGACGGCCGGGCCGCTGAAGATCCCGTGCGTGGCCGCGACGATCACGTCGGTGGCGCCCTCGGCGAACAGTAACTCCGCGGCTTTGGTGATCGAGCCCGCGGTGTCGATCATGTCGTCGATCAGCAGGGCGCACCGGCCGGCGACGTCACCGACCACGCGGTTGGCCTCGACCTCGTTCGCGGCGTCGATGTTGCGGCTCTTGTGCACGAAGGCGATGTCCAGGCCGCCGAGCTCGTCGGCCCACTGCTCGGCCATCCGGACGCGGCCGGTGTCGGGGGAGACGACGACAAGATCACTGGTCGAGTCGCGGTCGCTGTACTTCTCGCGGACGTAGTTCGACAGCAGCGGCATTGCGAACAAGTGGTCGACGGGGACGTCGAAGAAGCCCTGGATCTGCGCGGTGTGCAGGTCGACGGTCATCAGCCGGTCGGCACCTGCCGTCTTGAACATGTCGGCGACGAGCCGGGCCGAGATCGGCTCGCGGCCGCGGTGCTTCTTGTCCTGGCGGGCATAGGGGTAGAACGGCGCCACGACGGTGATGCGCTTGGCCGAGGCCCGCTTGAGGGCGTCAACCAGGATCAGGCTCTCCATCAGCCAGTCGTTGATCGGCGTGGTGTGGGACTGGATGACGAAGGCGTCGGTACCGCGTACAGAATCGTTCGGCCGGATGAACAGCTCGCCGTTGGCGAACTGGCGCCGGGTGGTCTCGGTGATGGTGACCCCGACATGGTGCGCGATCTCGTCGGCGAGCTGCGGGTAGGCACCGCCGGACAGGATGACCAGGCTCTTTCGACCGGCGACCTGCAGAGTCGACATCAATCTTCCGTTCGCACGTCGTGGGAGGTGGTCGGGCCGGTGTTGGACGTCCCGTCCGTATCGGCGTCGATAGCGGCTCGGGCGGCATCGGCGGCAGGTGTGCCTGCGCGCCTGCGCTCCACCCAGCCTGCCACGTTTCGCTGCTTGGCGCGGGCCACGGCCATGGCACCCGCCGGAACGTCCTGGGTGATGACCGAACCGGCGGCCGTGTACGCGCCGTCGCCGATCTCGCGGGGGGCCACGATCATGGTGTCCGAGCCGATCTTCACGTGGTCGCCGACGATGCTGCGGTGCTTGGCGACGCCGTCGTAGTTGACGAACACGGTGGCGGCGCCGATGTTGCTGTGGTCGCCGATGGTGGCGTCGCCGACGTAGGACAGATGCGGCACCTTGCTGCCGACGCCGACCTCGCTGTTCTTCACCTCGACATACGTGCCGACGTGTGCTCCCTCGTGCAGGACCGTGCCCGGGCGGAGGTAGGCAAACGGGCCCACGGTCACCTCGGCGCCGATACTCGCGCCGATGGCTACGGTGCGGTTCACCACCGCGCCGGGGCCGACGCCGGTGTCGGTCAGGCTAGTGTGCGGGCCGATCTCGGCGCCGCCGGCCACGACAGTGCGCCCGCGCAGGTCGACCGTCGGCCAGATGGTGACGTCGGGTTCGAGCACGACGTCGGCGTCCACCCACGTCGTGGCCGGATCGACGACCGTGACGCCGGCGCGCATGTGCGCCTCGAGCAGGCGGCGGTTGTAGGCGGCGTGCGCGGCGGCGAGCTGCACGCGGTCGTTGACGCCGGCCGTCTCGTCGGCGGGAGCGACGATGGCAGCCACGTGCCGTCTGTCGCCGGTGAGGATGCCGATGACATCGGGCAGGTACTCCTCACCTTGCGCGTTGTCTGTCGACAGCCGGCCGACAGCGTCGCGCAGTGCAGCGGGTTCGAAGGCGTAGACGCTCGTGGCGACCTCGCTCACGGCCAGCTCGTCCGGGCCGGCGTCCTTGTGCTCGACCACGCGGGTGACGCGGCCGTCGGCGCCGCGCAACACCCGCCCGTAGCCGGTGGGGTCGGCCAGGACGCTGGTGAGCAGGGTGGCCGCGGCGCCCGCGGCCTGATGCTCGCCGACCAGGGCGGCGAGGGCGGCGTCGGTGAGCAGCGGTGCGTCGCCCGGGACGACGAGCACCGTGCCGGTGGCGTCGGCGGGCACGGCCTCGAGGGCCAGGCGCACGGCGTGCCCGGTGCCGCGCTGCTCGTCCTGGACCACGGGCACCGCCGCCGGCGCAATCGCAGCCAGGTGCGCAGTGACCTCGTCGCGGCGGTGGCCGACCACGACCACGGTGGCAACGGCTGCAAGCGAGTCGGTCGCGGCCAGGACGTGGCCGAGCATCGAGCGACCCGCGAAGCCGTGCAG
Source organism: uncultured Jatrophihabitans sp. (assembly GCF_964244045.1). Classification (NCBI taxonomy): domain Bacteria; kingdom Bacillati; phylum Actinomycetota; class Actinomycetes; order Jatrophihabitantales; family Jatrophihabitantaceae; genus Jatrophihabitans; species uncultured Jatrophihabitans sp. The sequence goes on from NZ_CAXTHK010000038.1 coordinate 21,770, forward strand.
GACCTTGGGCTGGGCGGCCGAGCGCATGCGGGTGCCTGCACCGGCGGCGAGCACGATCACGGCGGCGGGGGGCTGGAACACCAGGTCGGTTCCTCTCCACGACGGCGTCCGGTGGCTGGGGGACTGGGATTCGAACCCAGACTGCACGGCTCCAAAGGCCGGCGGGCTGCCATTACCCCATCCCCCACTGCCCCTTCCACCGCGGACCAGGTTATGGCATCACCGCCGCGTCGAAGGGTTCAGTTGGTCGTCCAGGTAAGTTACGCTTCCGTAACCGACGGGTTGGCGCCGATCAAACACCTGGTTCGCCGACCTGGGTTCCCTCATCTGTGAGCGCCGCACCCGCGCATCCCATCCGGAAAGCTGGCCCATGACCCTTCTCGACGAACGTTCGCCGACCCCGCCGCCCGAGAGCGCTCCGAAGCCGGTATTCGAGGGGACGAAGCGTCGCGGCGAGCAGTTCGTGCTCTACCTGTTCGTCATCGTGCCGTTCGTCGCGTTCGCCGCGGTCATCCCGGTGGCCTGGGGCTGGGGGATGAGCTGGACCGACGTCGTCCTGCTCGTCGTCTTCTACTTCGGCACGGGCTTCGGGATCACCGTCGGGTTCCACCGGCTGTTCACGCACAGCTCCTTCAAGGCGAACCGGGGCCTGCGGATCGGGCTGGCCATCGCCGGTTCGATGGGTATCGAGGGTCCGGTGATCCGCTGGGTGGCCGATCACCGGCGCCACCACGCGTTCAGCGACCGCGAGGGCGACCCGCACTCGCCGTGGCGCTTCGGTGACACGACGCCCGCACTGATCAAGGGTTTCTGGTTTGCCCACCTCGGTTGGCTGTTCGACATCGAGCACACGAATCGCGAGAAGTACACGCCCGACCTGCTGCGCGACAAGGACATCAGCCGCGTCGACAAGCTGTTCCCGGTCTGGGTGATCACGTCGCTGCTGCTCCCCGCCGCCATCGGCGGGTTGGTCACGATGTCCATCGCCGGTGCGCTGTCGGCGTTCTTCTGGGCCTCGCTCGTGCGCATCTTCCTGCTGCACCACGTGACGTGGTCGATCAACTCGGTCTGCCACATGATCGGCGATCGGCCGTTCACCTCTCGCGACAAGAGCGCGAACTTCTGGCCGCTGGCGATCCTGAGCTTCGGTGAGAGCTGGCACAACCTGCACCACGCCGACCCGACGGCCGCCCGCCACGGCGTGCTGCGCGGTCAGCTCGACGAGTCCGCCCGCGTCATCTGGATCTTCGAGAAGCTGGGTTGGGCCACGGACGTCCGCTGGCCGAAGCCCGAGCGCATCGCCAAGCTGCGCGTCGACACCCCGAAGTGATCAACAGCGCCGAAACGTCGTGCTACGACGTTTCGGCGCTGTTGATCACCGATGGGCAGGGTCAGGTGACGGCGGCGCGGACCGCAAAGCGCGGCTCGCGCCATTCGCCGCTGGCCAGGACACCTCGGATGATCTCCATCGCGTCCCAGACCTGGGTGAACGACAGGTACAGCGGGGTGAACCCGAGCCGGACGAGGTCTGGCGCGCGGAAGTCGCCGACCACCCCGCGGGCGATCAGCGCCTGCGTCACGGCGTAGGCCGACTCGACGCCCGGAATCCTCAGTGCCACCTGCGAGGCGCGCCGCCACGACTCGCGCGGGGTGACGACCTCGACCTCGGGCAGGAAGGCGTCGGCGAAGCCGATCACCAGGTCGGTGAGGCGCAGCGACTTCTCGCGCAGCTCGGCCAGGGCAACCCCGTCGAAGACGTCGAGGGCGGCGTCCAAGGCACGCATCGACAGCACCGGCGGCGTCCCGATCCGCGCCCGTTCGACGCCCTCCGCGGGTGCGTAGGTCTGGGCCAGGTCGAACGGCGTGACGTGGCCCTGCCAGCCGGTGAGCGGCAGGTCGGCGACGGCCTGGTGCCGAGTCGGCAGGTAGATCCACGCCGGCGCGCCCGGGCCACCGTTCAGGTATTTGTACGAGCAGCCGACGGCCGCGTCGGCGCCGAGGCTGTCGAGGTCGAACGGCACGGCGCCGGCCGCGTGCGCGAGGTCCCAGAGCATCAGCGCACCCGCGCCGTGCGTCATCGCGGTGATACCTGCGGCGTCCCACAGTTCGCCGGTGCGGTAGTCGACAGCGCTGAAGGCGACGAGCGCGGTGCGGCTGTCGAGCGCCGAGGCCAGCTCGTCGGGACGAACGCGCACCAGCTCGAGGCCGAGCAGGCGCGCCACCGATTCGGCGACGTACTGGTCGGTCGGAAAGTTCGCGCCGTCGGTGATGATCACCGATCGGCGTGGCTTGAGCCGGGCCAGCGCGACCATGGCCTGGAACAGCTGGACGGTCGTCGAGTCGCCGCACAGCACCTGGCCCGGGGCGGCGCCGATCAACGCGCCGATCCGGTCGCCTACGCGCGTCGGCAACGTCCACCAGCCGTTGTCGTTCCACGAGCCGATGAGATCGGTGCCCCATTCGCGGGCGATCGAGTCGGCGACGGTCGGGCCGACGCGGACGGGTAGCGCGCCCAGGGAGTTGCCGTCGAGGTAGACAACGCCCTCCGGCAGCGTGAACTGCGCGCGCAGGTAGCCGAGCGGGTCGTCGGCGTCGGCCTGCTCGGCGGCGGAGCGCGAGCGGATCGAGTCAAACACCCCGCACCTGCCAGAGGTCGGGGAACGCGGGACGGAACAGCGTCGTGCGCAGGTAGGCCGCGCCGGCCGAACCGCCGGTGCCCGGCTGCGCACCGATCGTGCGCTCCACCATCTTGACGTGCCGGTAGCGCCACTCCTGGATGCCCTCGTCGATGTCGACCAGGGCCTCGCACAGCTGAGCCGAGGAGCCGCGCTCGTCGGCGTAGACGTCGGCGAGCATCGCGATGATTGACGGGTCTCCCGCCGGCCACTGCTCCGCGGGATCACGCTCGAGAGCCGCCGGCGGCACGTCGTAGCCCGCCTTGGCGAGGTGGCCCAGCAACGAGTCGAACACCGAGCGCCGCGTCATCGCCGTGGCCGTCCGGGAGTCGCGGGACGGGTCGAGGTCGCGCCGGCCCAGCACCGCCTCGAGCTCGCGGAACTGCTCGGACTGGAACCCACTGGACCCGCCGAGCTCAGGACGGAAGGACGCGAACTGGCGCGGCGTCATCGTCTCCAGCACGTCGAGCTGGCCGACGATCGTCTTGAGGATCTTGCCGATGCGGCGTGACGTCAGCAGGGCGCCCGCGGCGTCGCCCGCCTCGAGGCGCTCCTGCAGCCAGGCCGCCTCGTGCAGGATCTGTTTGAACCACAGCTCGTAGACCTGGTGGATGATCACGAACAGCAGTTCGTCGTGCTCGTCGGTACGTGGTGACTGCGCCGCGAGCAGGTCGTCCAGGCGCAGGTAGCTGGAGTAGGTGAGTTCGTCCGACGTCGACATACCGCTCATGGGACCATCATCGACGATGAGTGAGTCCGAGCGACGCCCGAGGGTCCGGATGACCGGCCGGGAACGCCGCGAGCAGCTGATCGCCATCGGCCGCGCGCTGTTCGCCGAGAAGGGCTACGACGGCGCCTCCATCGAGGAGGTGTCAGCCCGCGCCGGCGTCAGCAAACCGGTCGTCTACGAGCACTTCGGCGGCAAGGAAGGCCTTTACGCCGTCGTCGTCGACCGCGAGATGGCCGACCTGCTCGAGCGGTTGACGGCCTCTATGGCCGACGGCCACGCCTACGAGCTGGTCGAGCAGGCGGCGTTGGCGCTGTTGACATATATCGAGGAGGAGACCGACGGTTTTCGCATCCTGGCGCGCGACTCGCCGGTGACGTCGGTGTCGGACGAGACGTCCGGATCCGGGGGCGGGTTCTCCTCGCTGCTCAACGATGTGGCCAGCCAGGTCGAGCACATCCTCGGACGTGAATTCGCGCGCACCGAGCTCTCGGTCGAGCTGGCTCCGATGTACGCCCAGATGCTGGTGGGCATGGTTGCGTTCACCGGGATGTGGTGGCTGGAGGAGCGCGAGCCCAGCCGCGAGCAGGTGGCTGCGCACCTGGTGAATCTGGGGTGGAACGGGCTCAAGCACCTGGAGGCTGCACCACGGCCGCCGCGCTCGCGCCCGCCGTCCTGAGCGAGGCCGGCCTGGTGGGCCGCGGCCGGGCGCGGGCCGCGACGGATCGTGCGTATCGACGGCGAGCCTGACACGATGGGGTCCATGCAGGACGAGGCGGCTCCCCCCGGCGAGTCCGGGGAGCCGGTACCGACCGCTCCCGCCGGTGCTCAGGCGCCGACGACCCGCGCCCGTCCTACGCCGTTCCCCCGCGACCGCGGCAGACCCGATGCCACCGGATCGGACCCGGCGCAGGAATTCGGCCATCGGCTCGAGTCCGCCGCCGCGCCGGACCTTGACGGCGGCACTCGCAGCGACGCGCAGGCGATCATCTCCGACGCCCTCGAGCAGGCCCGCATGGTCGCCGTCCGCGCCGAGCAGTCGGCCGACGCACTGCTGGCCGACGCTCGTGAGGACGCCGAGCGCCTGGCCCAGGACGGTCGCGTCGCAGCGAAGGTCCTGCGCGACCAGGCCGAGGCCATCGTCGCGGCCGCCCGTCAGCGTGCGGCGGACATCGAGGCGCGTGCGCTGGTTGCGGCCGAGGAGCACGAGGCCGCCCTGGCTCGCGCGCGGGACGAGCACCAGGCGCTGCTCCTGGCGGTGCGGGCCGAGTTCGACGCCGAACAGGACCGGCTCGCCCAGGAGGCGTCGGCCGCACGGCGCCAGCTGCACCTCGAGGCCGAGGTCGAGGTGCGGGCCATCCGCAAGCAGGCCTCGTCCATCGTGGCCGACAGCCAGGCCCAGGCCGATGCGATCCGCGCCGAGGCGCGCGCCGCCGGCGAGAAGCTGCTCGACGACACCCACGAGGCGGTGGCCGCCGAGATCACCGAGGCGGCCGAGCAGACCGCGTGGACGAAGCAGACGATGTCCGACCTGCTCGCCGCCGCCGAGGCCGATGCCGAGAAGGTCCGCGAGCAGGCCGACGTCGCGGCCGCGGCCGTGCTCGACAACGCCCGGTCGCGGGCCGAGAGCAGTGACGCGGAGGTCGAGCAGCGCCGCCGCAGCGCCGAGGACTTGGTCGCTGCGCAACGGGCTGAGGTGCAGGACGAGTACGCGGCGTTGCTGGAGTCGGCCCAACTCGACGCGAGCGACATCCGTCAACAGGCCGGCGAGGACGCCGAGCAGATCATCGCGGCCGCCGAACATCAGGCCGCCGAGGCGCTCGAGCGGGCCAGCCGCCGGGAAGCCGAGGCCGAGACCGGCTCGCGCGCCGTACGCGAGCAGGCCGTCGCTGATCTCGCGCGGATGCAGAACGAGGCGCGCGAGTTGCGCCGGACGTCCAAGGACGAGGCCAACCGGCTCATCGCCGAGGCGCGCGCCGAGGCCGACGAGTTGCGGTCCGCAGCGCGCTCCTTGCTGGCCGAGGCACGGGCCGAGGTCGCCGTGCTCGGCGCGCACCGCGACGAGATCGCCAAGCAACTGGGCGACCTCTCGGGCGTCATCGACGCCTTGGCCGTGGCCGACCGGCTCGACGCCGGCGGCGGCCCTGCCCCGGTCGGGCACCAGGTTGTCGAACCGGCTGATCCGTTCGTCGACACCGGGGACCGGTAGTCTCTCGAATCCCAACGTAGTGACGAAAAGAGTGTCGGCCTGTCATGAGCGATAACACCACGAGCACCTACCGGACCGTGATGCGCGGTTACGACCCGGCTGAGGTCGACCGCCACGTGGCCGAGCTCTCCCAGGCGGCTGCCGAGGCCAAAGCCCGGGCCGACCAGCTCGCGGCACAGGTCGATTCGTTGAGCCACCAGGCCGAGCAGGCCACCCAGCAGGTCGCCGAGGCCCGCGAGCGCGACGCCAAGCCGCAGCCGCCCGCTGAGCCGACCTATCACGACTTCGGCAAACGGGTGGGTCGCATCCTGGCCATGGCCGAGGAGGAGGCCGAGGAGATGCGCTCGGCCGCGGTGGCCGAGGTGCACCGCAGCCTGGCCGAGGCCGAGTCGTCCGTCGCCAGCACGCGCGAGGACGCTGACACCTACGCGCGCGAGACCCGGGAGCGCGCAGACTCAGAGGCCGCGCGCATCGTCGAGGACGCCAAGCGCAGCGCCGATCAGATGGTCGATGAGGCCGAGCGTCGCGCCATCGCCCGCCGCAACGAGGCCGAGGCCATGTACGAGGAGCAGCGGGCCCGTTCGGCGAAGGCCGCGGCCGACTTCGAGAAGACGCTCGCCGAGCGCCGTGACAAGGCCGAGGAGATCTTCCAGGCGCGCACCGATGAGGCCGAGCAGGCGCTCAGCGATGCCCGCGACCGCGTCACCAACATGCGTTCGCAGGCCGACCAGATCCAGGCCGAGGCCGCCCGGCGCGCTACCCAGCTGACCTCCGAGTCCGAGCAGAAGGCCGAGCAGATCGTTGCCGAGGCCGTGGCCCGTGCCGACCGCATCCGCGACGAGTCCGAGCGCGAGCTCGCCGCGCACGTCCAGCGGCGCAATGCGATCAACGCCCAGCTGTCCAACGTGCGTCAGATGTTGGCCACGCTGTCGGGCACCACGGCTGCCGCGCACACCGACGAGGGCGACGTCGCCGAGAACGCCGAGCAGCAGTAGGCCTCAGGCGTCGTCGGCGAGTTCGAGCCAGGCCTCCTCGGCCAGTTCGCGCTCGTCGACGAGCGTTCTGAGCTGAGCGTTCAGCTCGGCGACCTTCGCGTAGTCCGTGGCGTGCTCGGCCAGCTGCTGGTGTACCGCCGCGACCTGTTTGTCCAGGGTTCCGACCCGGCGCTCGAGGCGGGTGAGTTCCTTGCGGGCGGACCGGGTGTCGCCCCGCTTCTCGCGCCGCTCGTCGGCCGCGGCGGCGTCGACGCCCGCACGTGTCGACGCTCGTCGCGAGAGGTATTCCTCGACGCCGCCGGGCAGCGCGGCCAGTGAGCCGTCGCCGAGCAGCGCGACGGTGGTGTCACAGACCCGCTCGAGCAGGTAGCGGTCGTGGCTGACGATCACGATCGTGCCGGCCCACCGATCGAGCAGGTCCTCGAGCGCGGCCAGGGTGTCGGTGTCCAGGTCGTTGGTGGGTTCGTCGAGCAACAACAGGTTCGGCTGGGTGAGCAGCAGGCGCAGCAGTTGCAGCCGACGCCGCTCGCCGCCGGACAGGTCCGCCACCGGCGTCCACTGACGCTCGTTGGGGAAGCCGAAGCTTTCGGCCAGCTGCCCGGCGCTGAGTTCGACGCCGTCCAACTCGGCCGTGGTGCGCACCTCGTTCACGGCCTCCAGCACTCGCAGCTTGTCGGGCAGCTCGACGATCTCCTGGCTGAGATGGCCGGTGTACACGGTCTGGCCGATCTTGACCGTGCCCTCGTCGGGTGCCAATTCGCCGGCCAGCAGGCGCAACAGGTGGGTCTTGCCGGAGCCGTTGACGCCGATGATGCCGATCCGATCGCCCGGCCCGACGTGCCAGGTGATGTGGTCGAGCAGGGTGCGACCGATGCCGCCTGGACGGGCGCCGACCGTGACGGTGACGTCCTCGATGTCGACGACGCTGCGGCCGAGCCGCCGCTGGGCCAGGGCTCTGAGTTCGACGCCGCTGCGCGGTTCCGGGACATCGGCGATCAACGCCTCGGCCGCGTCGATGCGGAACTTCGGCTTGGACGTCCGCGCCGGGGCGCCACGGCGCAGCCAGGCCAGCTCCTTGCGCAGCAGGTTCTGCCGCCGCGACTCGGTGGCCTCGGCCTGACGCATGCGCTCGGCTCGGGCGAGCACGTACGCCGCGTACCCGCCGTCAAAGGGCCGGACTGTGGCGTCGCCGACCTCCCACATCCGCTCGCACACCGCGTCCAGGAACCAGCGGTCGTGGGTGACGACGAGCAGGGCGCCGCGCCGGGCGCGCAGGTAGTCGGCCAGCCAGGTGATGCCCTCGACGTCGAGGTGGTTGGTCGGCTCATCGAGCACCAACAGATCGGCTTGCTGAACCAGTGCGGCGGCCAGCGCGACGCGGCGTCGCTCGCCGCCGGACAGCCGGGCGACGTCGGCGTCCAGCCCGACGGCGGCCAGCCCCAGGCCGGCGAGCACCTCGCGGACGCCGGCGTCACCGGCCCACTCGTGCTCGGCGCCGTCGCCGACGACAACCGTGCGCACCGACGAGCCGGCCGGCAGGAGGCCGCGCTGGTCGACCGTGGCGATCCGGGCGTCGCCAGAGCGGGTGACGCGACCGGTGTCAGGTGTTTCATCGCCGACGATCAGGCGCAGCAACGTCGACTTGCCGCCGCCATTGCGTCCGACCACGCCGATCTTCTCGCCCTCGGCGACGCCCAGGGACACCCCGTCGAGCACGACGGTGGTGCCGTATGCCTTGCCGACGTTCTCCAGGTTCACGAGGTTGGCCATCAGGGCAACACTCGCGCACCGGGTGCGGGCCCCGTCGCGACCCGGGCCTCGCGACACGCTCCGGCGAGCGCGGCCGCGACCTTCTCGGCGGACTCCGTGTCCGCACAGAGGAACGCGCAGGTGGGGCCGGAGCCGGACACAATGCCGGCGAGCGCCCCGCCGTCGATCCCGGCGGAGAGGGTGTCGCGCAGCGACGGGGCCAGGGTTAGCGCGGCTGGTTGCAGGTCGTTGGCCAGCAGGGCCGCGACCCGCTCGACGTCGTTGATCGCGAGCGCGTCCAGCAGCGGACGCGCCGAGCCGAGGGGCTCGGCGGCCACACCGGTCGCGCGCTGGCGGTCCAGCTCGCGGTAGGCGTCGGCGGCTGAGATGCCCAGATCGGAGAGGGCAAGTACCCAGTGCAGCTCTCCTGCCGACCGCACCGGTTCGAGGATCTCGCCGCGCCCGGTGCCGAGCGCCGTGCGGCCCAGCAGCGGGAACGCGACGTCACTGCCGAGCTGTGCGGCGAGTTCCGCCAGCCCGGCGTCGACGTTCCACAGTTCGGCGCAGGCGACGAGCGTCGCGGCCGCGTCGGCCGACCCGCCGGCCAGCCCACCGGCCACCGGAATGGCCTTGCACAATGCGAGGCTGACCTGGGCGGGGACGTCAGCGGCCTCAGCCAGCAGTTGCGCCGCGCGCCAGGCCAGGTTTCCGGCGTCGGTCGGGAGGCTGTCGCCACCTTCGCCGTCGACGGTGAGGAATAACTCCGTCGAGGACGAGGCGGTGACCTCGTCGTAGAGCCCGACGGCATGGAAGACGGTCACGAGATCGTGGAAGCCGTCCTGACGTAGGTCCCCGACCGACAGGTGCAGGTTCACCTTGGCCGGGACGCGCACGCGCACGCGGCGATCCGGGTCGGCAGGCACTCGCTGCACTCTACGGAGGCCGCCGATCGGCGCTCGGGACGGTGAGAGCGGGCTGGACCCGGTGGTCGAGCGGTGCCGGGTGAGCCGGTAGGCTGGCGAGGTTGCCCGGCGAGGGACCGTCCCGTACGGATCCGTCATCGACGAGGTGTCGTTGAGAAACGATGTCGTTCGTCGACGCGTATCGCGTCCGAGGCATCGCTCGACGTTTCACCCGCAGCACGAGCACTAGCCAATACGTTCAGGGAGTCATCACCATGTCCGAGATCCGCCTCGCCGCCGAGACCCGCACCGAGTTCGGCAAGGGCGGCGCGCGCCGCACTCGCCGCGCGGGCAAGGTCCCGGCCGTCATCTACGGCCATGGCGCAGACCCGCGGCACGTGGCCCTCGTCGCGCACGACCTTGCGCACGCTCTTCGCAAGGGCGGCGCGAACGCGCTGCTGACCCTGGACGTCGAGGGCGGCGAGCAGCTTGTCATCCCGAAGTCGGTCCAGCGCCACCCGATCAAGGGCTATTTCGAGCATGTCGACCTGCTCGCCGTGCGCCGCGGTGAGAAGGTCACCGTCGACGTGTCGATCAGCGTCACCGGCGAGGTCGTCCCCGGTGGTCTGGTCAACCAGGAGAACACCAGCATCAGCGTCGAGGCCGACGCCACCAACATCCCGACCGGCTTCGAGGTCAGCATCGAGGGACTCGAGATCGGCAGCCAGATCACGGCCGGCAACATCACGCTCCCCAGCGGGACCACGTTGATCACCGACGCCGAGTCCCTGGTGCTGGCCATCTCCGAGGCGCCGACTGCCGAGCAGCTCGACGCCGAGGTCGCCGAGGCGGCCGAGGAGCTCGGCATCGTGGAGGACGCCCCCGACTCCGAGTCCGAGGGCGACAAGTCCGGCGACGCCGACAAGCCCGCCGAGGACAGCGCCCAGTAACTCGCGCACTCCCGATCTGACGACGCCGTGGCCGACGACCGATTCCTGGTCGTCGGCCTCGGCAATCCCGGACCCAAGTACGCAGGCAACCGGCACAACGCCGGTTTCTTTGTGGTCGACCTGCTGGCCGAGCGGGTGGGCGCACGGTTCAAGGCGCACAAAGGCCGAGCCGACATCGTCGAAGGACGTCTCGGCGCCTTGCCGGTTGTGCTCATGAAGCCGAAGTCGTTCATGAACGAGTCCGGCGGGCCGGTCGTGTCGCTGTCGCGCTTCTACAAGGTCCCGGTCGAGCGCATCGTCGTTGTGCACGATGAGCTCGACCTGCCGTTCGGGACGGTCCGACTCAAACGCGGCGGCGGCGAGGGCGGCCACAACGGGCTGCGCTCCACGACGTCGGCGCTCGGGTCCAAGGAGTACGCGCGCGTGCGGTTCGGCATCGGCCGCCCACCCGGACGCCAGGACCCGGCCGACTATGTCCTTCGCGACTTCTCGGCCGTCGAGCGCAAGGAGCTGGCGTTCGAGGTGGACCGCGCCGCGGATGCGGTCGAGATGCTCATCGCCGATGGGCTCGAGGCGGCGCAGAACGAGTTCCACTGACGCTCGGATCACGGCGAAAGGCGCAGCGACGAGCCGGTCGTGTGTGTGCTCGCCTTTCGTTCTCGAGTGCTTGTTCGCTGATCGCGAAAGTGGCTCTACCCCCCGGATTTGTTGGGGTAGACGCTGTTCAGCGCGACCCGTTTCGGGTAGAATCAAACACCTGAGCGAGACGGTGGAGCGGGTCGATCTCGACGCCCTGCTCGCCGACGCCCACCGGGTCGTCGACGCCCTACAGGCCGTGGAACTGGCCAGCTGTGGTGATGAGCAAGTGATCAGCGCGTTGCGCTCGTTCGAGACGCTGCGCCGCCGCCTGGAACCGGTCGATCACGCCCTGATCCTCGACGTGGAACGCCGCGGGCTGCCGGGCCACACTCTGTCGCGTGGTCCAGCGCCGTGGCTGCGGCAGACGCTGACCATCGACATCCACGAGGCGAACGCCCGGGTCCGGGCGGCGCACGCCGCCGGGTCCCGCCGCACCCTGCTCGGCCAACCGCTGCCCGCGCGGTATCCGGCGGTTGCTGCGGCGCAAGCCGACGGGCAGCTGGCCGCGAGGCAGGCCCGGGTGATCACCTGCATGTTGGACAAGCTGCCCGACACAGTCCTGGAGCGGGTGCCCGAGGTGGAGGCGGCGTTGGTCGACAGCGCGCAGCGTTATGACGCCAGCGCCTTGCAGAAGCTAGCCGATCGGCACCGCGACTGGCTCGACCCGGACGGCACACTCGACGACGTCGAGAAGCGGCGCCGGGAGCGGGACCTGCGGTTCACCCAACGCCCCGACGGGTCCTGCACCGGCAGCTTCGAGGGCACCGCGGAGCTGGCGGAGGTGCTGCAGGTCGCGTTCGACTCCCTCGGCGCCCCGACACCGGAAACCGACGGTGTGAAAGACCCCCGCTCGGCGGGGCAGCGGCGTCACGACGCGCTGCTCGATGCCCTTAAGATCACGGTCGGGTCCGGCAGCTTGGAGAAGTCCGGTGGGGTGCTGGCCACGATCATCCTGACCATGAGCGCCCAGGACTACGCCACCGGCACCGGGTTCGCCACCACCGGGCACGGCGCGCAGGTCCCCACCAGCGAGGCGATGAGCTGGGCCGGCGGCGACTACCGGTTGTTTATGACCGTGCTGGAC
>NZ_CAXTHK010000039.1:0-32705 GCF_964244045.1 uncultured Jatrophihabitans sp.
GCCGGGCTCGGCGCCGGCAGCCGGGGAAGCGGCAGATCCGATCCCGCGCGATCACATGCTCGGCCAGGTCCTGGGGTGGTTCGTAGGCGGTGCGGCCGACGTCGATGACCCCGCCCAACGGGTCTATGACCAGCCGCCGCCACGTCCCGGACGGATCAGCCGCCATCCGCCGCGCCAGCTGCGCCGGTACCGGGCCGTAACCGTCCAGATCGCCGGGCTCGTCATCCAGATTAAGCAGCGTCGACAACGCCACACTCACCTGCACTGTGGGGCGGCGGCCCTGCCAGGTCGCGGCCGAGGCGGGGTCCTGACCCATCACCAGGGCGACGAAGGCGTCAGCGCGGCGCTGATCCGCGGTGCGCTCGTCATCGGCGGCGTTCGCGGCGTCTGCGGCGGCCTGGACCCGGGTCATGATCGCCTGCACGGCGTCGGCGGACAGTTCGGCGTGCACTGCGCCCATCCCGTGATCCAGCGTCCGCGCCTGCACCCGGCGGTCCTCGAGGGCGTCGTGGTACTGCTCGTCTGCGGTGCGGGGGTCGACCGAGATCACGGCGCGGGCCACCGCCTCGCGGAAGGCCCGCAGCGTCTGCCCACCGGCCGCCGGCAGCACCCGCTTCTCCACCAGCGTCGCCGCAGCGTCCGGCAGCGCATTCACCGCCTCGGCCAGGCACCGGGCATACGGCAAACCGATCACCCCACGCTCGAGCGCGTCCAGGGTGTCGGGCAGCCGGCGCACCAGCTCACCCGCGATGTGCAGGCGGGCGTTCACCGTGCCCGGCGCCAGGCGCAGCACACACGCGATCTCCTCCCGCACGTACTGCTTGGCCACCAGCGTCGGATCCCGCAGCGTGCGGGGCGGGTCACCCGGCCCGGCCATCGCCGCCAACAGATGCTGCTCCTGCGCATCAGCCCACGCCCGCAACCGAGCCAACCCCTCCAGGGTGTCAATCCGGTCGCTCGCCGACAGCGTGGCAGGACGCACCGGCGGCAACGCCACCACCTGCGCACCCACCACCACGTCCATAAGTTCGATTCAACACCGAGGGTCTGACACTTCCGGCCGGGTCAGGGCGTCCCGATCAACGAATTTCTCGGACGAATTCGGACGGCCGACGAGCCAGCTGGCGCCAGCCCGCGCCGAACCAATTCCGGACGATGCCCGTCAAGTCCCGAACGCACCCGGCACCTCGCTGTCCGCATCGATCGGTGGTCCGACGAGGTGTACAGGTTTGCCGCGGACCCGGGCAACCTCCCGTCGTGGGCGCCGGGCCTGGGGCCGAGCGTGCAGCAGGTCGACGGGCAGTGGTTCGCGGACTCCCCCCTTGGCCGGGTCGGGTTCGTCTTCGCCTCGCCGAACGCTTACGGCGCTTGACCACGACGTGACGCTGCCCAGCGGGGATGTCGTGCACAACCCAATGCGCGTGATACCGGACGGGCCGGCGTGCGCTGTCGTGTTCACGCTGCGCCGCCGGGGCGGGATGAGCAACGACGACTTCGTTGGCGACGCCGCCGCAGTCACCTGGGATCTCGAGACCCTGAAGACGGTCCTCCAGGCTGGTTAGTCGATACCGACCCCGAACATGATGGGCACATGACGTCCAGCCGCACCGTGCACGAGCTCGACCTAGCGACGGCGACGCGGCTGCAGTCTGAGCCCCTCACCTACCCCGAGGTGGGCCGGGTACTGACCGACCCGCCGCCGGGCTACCGGCACATCACGCAGACCCGCCGCGTCCGCAGTTCGGCCGGCTTCGACGAGCTTGCCGACGCCGTGCTCACCTGGCAGGTTCAATTCCGATCCGGATTACGCGTCGCCACATCGAGCCGACGGGCAGCGCTCCATACGGTCGTCCGGATGGGGCTCGGCCCCATTCACATCCCGTGTCGGGTAGTCGCGGTGTTCGACGAACCGCGCCGCCGCGGGTTCGCCTACGGCACCCTGCCCGGACACCCCGAGCGCGGTGAGGAAGCGTTCGTCGTCGAGCAGCGTGCAGACGGAACGGTCGACTTCACCATCACCGCCTTCTCGCGCCCGGCCACACGACTGGCACGGTTGGGCGGACCAGTGAGCACCGGGGTCCAGACCCTGATGACCCGCCGCTACCTGCGGGCGCTGGACGACTAGCGCACGACGCTCACAGCAGCGAGGGTAAGAGCGTGAACGCCTCCTCGACGCTGCGCACGCGATGCAGCCGCTGCAGCGCCACGTCGCGCACAAAGCCGCGGTCCCGCAGGGAGTCGAGGAACGCCCACAGCCCGTCGTAGAAGCCGTCATCGTCCAGGACGAGCACCGGCTTGGGGTGCATGTCGAGCGAGCCGGCCGTCCACACCTCGAACAATTCCTCGAGCGTCCCGATACCGCCGGGCAACGCGAGGAAGGCGTCGGAGCGGTCGTCCATCTCGCGTTTGCGCTCGCGCATCGTGTCGACAACCACGAGCTCATCGGCGTCGGTGTCCGCGACCTCGAACAGGATCAGGTGCGACGGGATCACCCCGGTGGTGTGCGCCCCGCCGGCCCGCGCGGCGCGGGCGACGGCGCCCATCATCGAGACCCGGCCACCACCGGAGACAAGGGCGTGGCCATCGGCCGCCAGCCGGGCGCCGACCTCGCCGGCCAGCTGCTGGTAGCGCGGGTCGATGGTTTCCGACGAGGAGCAGTAGACGCAGACGGTAGCCATCAGGAGGTCGGCTGGTCGGCGACGGCAGCCCGTTCGGCCTGCGCCTGCTCGGATCCGCCGGACTCAGAGCCGACGATGTGCGCGACCGCGTCGTCGACGTCGTCGGTGAGGTGCAGCAGGTCGAGGTCGTGCTCGCCGATCTTGCCGGCCGTCCGCACGGTTGTCCGCAGCCAGTCGATGAGCCCGCTCCAGTAGTCGACGCCGAACAGGATGACCGGGAAGCGGGTGACCTTCTGCGTCTGCACAAGCGTCAGCGCCTCGAACGTCTCGTCGAGCGTGCCGAACCCGCCAGGCATGATCACGAACGCTTGCGCGTATTTGACGAACATCGTCTTACGGGCGAAGAAGTACCGGAAGTTGATCCCGAGGTCGACCCACTCGTTCAGGCTCTGCTCGAACGGTAGCTCGATGCCCAGGCCCACGGAGACGCCGCCGGCCTCGCACGCGCCCCTGTTGGCTGCCTCCATCACGCCGGGCCCGCCGCCAGTGATCACCGCGAAGCCGGCCTGCGCCAGCGCCGATCCAAGCCGTTGAGCCGCCGCGTACTCAGGATGGTCCACGGGTGTGCGTGCCGATCCGAAGACCGAGACGGCCTTCGGCAGCTCGGCGAGCAGCCCGAAGCCCTCGACGAATTCACTCTGGATCCGCAGCACGCGCCACGGGTCGGTGTGCACCCACTCCGACCCGCCGCGCGAGTCGAGTAACCGTTGATCGGTGGTGCCGGCCTGGACCTGGGCACGGCGCAATAACACCGGGCCGCGGCTGCGCTGTCCGGTCGATGCGCTGTCGCTCATATCGGCACGGTAGCGACCGGCGCCGGGCACGCAACGCCGGCCCGAGGTCAGACCCAGTGTTAGTTCTCTGTTAGGAGGACTTAGGTCCCGGGCATACCAGTAGTACTGACCGGGTGGGACCGGACAGCACGTTCCGGGGGGTTCGACCACAAGGATCAGACCACCCGGAGGGTGACATGTTCGCTTCAGTTACTGACACAGGCACCCGTGCACACCGCACCACCGTGTTCGCCGCATTCGCCATCGTTATCGCCCTGTTCGCCGCTCTGCTGCACCCGGCCAGCGCCGAAGCCCGCACCGCGCTTCCCCGCCGCACCACGACCGAGGTCAGCGTTTCGAACGCAGTCGCCAAGCTGCTCAACGCGGAGCGGGCAGCGCACCACCTCAAGCCAGTCGCGGTGCGTACGCAGCTCATCAGCTCGGCCCGCAGCCACAACCTGGCCATGTCCCGCACGAACACGATGACGCACCAGGCACGCGGTGAGGCCGCGCTCGGTTCGCGAATCACCTCGACCGGTTACAAGTGGACCTGGGCCGGCGAGAACGTCGGTTGGAACAGCCAGATGACGACGGCCGGCGTGCTCATGCTGCAGAAGGCCATGTACAACGAGCAGCCGCCGAACGACGGTCACCGCCAGAACATCCTCAACTCGCACTTCACCAACGTGGGCGTGGACGTCTACCTCGACGCGGCCAACCACAAGGTGTGGCTGACGGTTGACTTCGGCCGCCCGTGACAGAGAGCACAGCCGTCGCAGCAGGACACAGCGAAACGGGACCGACCCTGGGAGGGACGGTCCCGTTTCGCTGTGTCCTGAGGCATTGTCAAGACAGGAACATCGTCACGACAGGAAGCGGACGAGGGCGTCCTCGCCGGAGCGGATGAGCGGGATCGACACCGACTCGTCCCGGGTATGGGCCAGCTTCGGGTCGCCTGGTCCGAAATTCACGGCCGGGATCCCCAGCGGCCCGAACCGGGCGACGTCCGTCCAGCCCAGCTTGGCCCGTACCTCCCCGCCTACGGCAGCCACGAAGTCCGCAGCCACCGGCCGGTCGAGACCAGGACGGGCTCCGGGCGCGCTGTCGGTCAGCGTCACGTCGAAACCATTGAAGACAGAACGGACGTGTGCGAGCGCGGCGTCCTCGGAGCGGTCCGGCGCGAAGCGGAAATTGACGGTGACGACGCATTCGTCCGGGACGACGTTGCCGGCGACACCGCCGGTGATGCCCACCGCCTGCAGGCCCTCGCGATAGGTCAGCCCGTCGACGTCGACGAGTCGTGCCTCGTAGGAGGCCAGCCGCTGCAACACCGGCGCTGCAGCGTGGATGGCGTTCGACCCGAGCCACGAGCGGGCACTGTGCGCTCGCGTCCCGGCCAGCTGCACCTGCACGCGCAACGTCCCCTGACAGCCACCCTCGACCGCGCCTTCGGTGCCCTCGAGCAGGATGGCGAGATCGCCGGCCAGGTACTCCGGACGAATGCGGGCGATACGGCCGAGCCCGTTACGGGCCGCCTCGATCTCCTCGCAGTCATACGCGACGAACGTCAGATCGACGCGCGGGTCGAGCGCACCTGAGCCGACGAGCTGGGCCACTCGCAGCATGACCGCGAGCCCGGACTTCATGTCCGACGTGCCGCAGCCGTACATCACGTCACCCTCGATGCGGGACGGCACGTTGCCGGCGATCGGCACCGTGTCGAGGTGTCCGGCGAGCACCACCCGCTGCGCACGCCCGAGCTCGGTGCGGGCCAGCACAACATTGCCATCGCGCTCGACAGCCAGGCCCGGCAGCGTTTCGAGGGCGGCGTGCACGAGCTCGGCCAAGCGGTCCTCGTTGCCCGACACCGACTCGACGTCGACGAGCGCAGCGGTCAGGGACACGGCGTCGGCAGCGAGATCCAGCACGGGAGCGAACGCTACGCGAGCGTCGCACCCGGCATGTCTACGCTGGCCCGGTGACCGAGCGAAAGGCATGGGGCTACGGCCTCGCCACCACCGTGACCACCGGCCCGGCCGCCGGCCGCATCCTCGACACCTGGTACCCCGAACCGGCGCTGGGCGCCCAACCGGCCGAGGCCGCCGCCCCACACGACCTGGCCGCGCTGTCCAGCGCGGGGGGCAACTCGGCGGCTGCGGCCGCCCGCGGCGTCCGCCTCGACGTCACCGTTTGCGAGATCGACCTGGACACACCGCCCGCCGACACCCCGGATGCCTACCTGCGCCTGCACCTGCTCTCGCACCGGCTCGTCCGCCCTCGCGAGCTGAACCTGGACGGCATCTTCGGTGTGCTGCCGAACAACGTGTGGACGACGCTTGGCCCGTGCCCGCCCGAGGGTTTCGAGCAGACCCGGCTCGCCCTGCGCGGCAACGGGGCCGTCCAGGTCACGGGCGTCGACAAGTTCCCGCGGATGACCGACTACGTGCTGCCCACCGGCGTCCGCATCGCCGACGCCGACCGCGTGCGCCTCGGCGCGCACCTGGCCGAGGGCACCACCGTCATGCACGAGGGCTTCTGCAACTACAACGCCGGGACGCTCGGCGCGTCCATGGTCGAGGGACGGATCTCGGCCGGCGTGATCGTTGGTGACGGCTCCGACGTCGGCGGCGGCGCGTCGATCATGGGCACGCTGTCCGGCGGCGGCACCCAGGTTGTCTCGGTGGGCGAGCGCTGCCTCATCGGGGCGAACGCCGGCATCGGCATCTCGCTCGGCGACGACTGCGTGGTCGCGGCCGGCACCTACGTCACGGCCGGGTCCAAGGTCACCTTGCCCGACGGCCGGGTGGTCAAGGCCCTCGAGCTGTCCGGCGAGTCCGGCCTGCAGTTCTGGACCAATACCGTCTCCGGCGCGCTCGAAGCCCGCCCGCGCGCGGGCACCACCTTCGCACTCAACGCGGCTCTGCACGCCAACACCTGACAAATGGCCACCCGCCGTACCCGCCTCACCGTCACCACGCTCGTCGCGGTGCTGGTTGTCGTGCTTGCCGTCGTGTGGCTGCCGCGGCTGTGGGACAAGGCCAAATCGCACCTGACCGCTGACGTCTGCACGGTGCAGGGCTACGACCTCGACCCCGACCAGGCCAGCGTCGCGGCGACGATGATCGGCTCGGTGACGCAGTTCCGTATCAGGCTGCCGTTCCGCGCGTCGATCCTCGTGCTCATGGCCGGGCTGCAGGAAAGCAAGCTGCGCAACCTGGCGCCCGGCGACGGCGATCGCGACTCGGTGGGCGTGCTGCAGCAGCGCCCGTCGCAGGGGTGGGGCGGCGGTAAGGCCTCGACCCTGACCAACGTGGGTGAGGCCACGCGGGAGTTCCTCGAGGCGCTGGTCAAGATCGGCAACTGGCAGAGCATGGCGCCGGCCGACGCGATCCAGGCCGTGCAGATCTCCGCCGACGGCAGCGCCTACGCCCAGCACGAGAGCGAGGCCACGACCCTCGCCGCTGCCCTGCAGGGCACCAAGCCGGCAGCGATCTCGTGCAGCTTCGACAAGCCGACGCAGGTGGCGCCGACCGCCACCGTCGCCCAACGGGCACGCACCGAACTCGGCATCACCACGCCAGCAGCGAGTGGGCGCACCGTGCGCGTGCCGGGCGCGCACTGGCAGACGGCCGCCTGGTTCGTGGCCAACGCCGACCGGCTCGGCATCGAGCGGGTCGACTACGCCGGGCGCACCTGGACCCGCAACAACGGGTGGAAGACCTCGAGAGCGTCGTCAGCCGCAGTGGTCGCGACTATGTACCACCTGACGTAGCGCTTACTCTTCGTGACCGCAGCGCTTACTCGTCGTGTTCGACGGGCGGCAGGTCCTTGATCCACTGCGGGTCGTTCTCGGTCTTGCCGGTCTTCGACGCACCGCCCGGCGAGCCCAGGTCGTCGAAGAAGTCGACGTTGGCCTTGGTGTAGTCGCGCCACTTGTCGGGCAGGTCGTCCTCGTAGAAGATCGCTTCGACGGGGCACACGGGCTCGCAGGCTCCGCAGTCCACGCACTCATCGGGGTGGATGTAGAGCATCCGACCACCCTCGTAGATGCAGTCGACCGGGCACTCCTCGATGCAGGCCTTGTCGAGCAGATCCACGCATGGCTCGGCGATTACATACGTCACTGAAAGACCCTCCGGGAGCTATGACATCTGCGGCGGCTGCTGGACCGGCAGACTGACAGTATGCCGATCGTGATGGAGCCTAGCTGGGTGGGGCGGCGGGTCAGCGTGCGCCGCGTGGTCGAACGCGGTCCGCAGGGCCAATTGCTGTTCGGCGACGTTGTCGGCGACCTGGTCGGACTCGACGATCAGACTGCAGTGATCGAGTCCCGGCGCGGGCTGATCGAGGTCCCGGTCGCGCTGGTGGCCATTGCCAAGATCGCTCCACCGTCCACCGCGGACGAGCTCGCGCTGCAACGGCTCGCTGCTCAAGGACTGCGCTCCGTCGACACCGAGCAGCTCGGCGGCTGGTTGCTGCGCGCTGATCACGGCGGCGTGCGGCGGGCCAACTCGGTCCTGCCGCTGGGGCAACTGGGGATGCCCCTGGACGAGGCGCTGGCCCGCGCCCACGACTGGTACGCCGCGCGCGACCTGCCCCTGCGGATCCTGCTGCCGACGGAGGCCCGCCGGCTGCTGGATGCCGAACTCGGTGAGCGGTGGTGGCCGATCGAGACCGAGGCGCACACCATGACGGCGCGACTCGACCAGCTGACCGCGCGCGCCGGCAAGGCCCAGGTCTCTCTTGCCAACACCCCGGACGACGGCTGGCTGGGGCTCTCCCAGCGCGGCCAGTTCCTCGACGCCCCCGGCCAAGCCCTGCTGACCCGCCACGACCACGTGGTGTTCGCCGCGGTGCGCGCGAACGGGCAGACCCTGGCGACGGGACGCGGCGTCCTGGACGAAGGCTGGCTCGGCGTGTCCTGGGTCGAGGTCGCACCCGATGCTCGGCGGCGAGGACTGGCATCGTCGATCATGGCTGCGCTGTGGGCGTGGGGCCGCGAGCGCGGCGCCGGCCGCAGCTACCTGCAGGTCGAGGCCGTCAACGAGGCGGCCCTCGCCCTGTACACCGGGCACGGTTACTGGGTGCACCACGGCTACCACTACCGCACCGAGCCGGTCACCCAGTAGCGCCTAACCGGGGAGCGATGCTGACCACGGTCACCATGCCGGCCAGTGCCCCGCCCAGCAGCACGCCGTAGGCCACCCACTGCGGGTTACCGCCGGGCAGGATGATGTCGCCTTCCGGCCGGCCGAACACGCCGAAGCCGATGATGGCGATCAGCCACGCGACATAGGGCAGCGCGACGCCGATCATGCTCGGCACCGCTGCGCGGGCCAGCAGTGGCAGGCCGACATTGGACGCCAGCGCGGCCACCACGGCGATCGGGACGAGGACGCTGCCGGCGTAGAGCGGGACCAAGAGCGCCTCGAGCAGCGCAGCCAGCGCCGCCGACAGGCAGACGAGCACGACGGCAAGCCACGCCGTGACGTCATGCCCCGCGCGCCGCGCGACCATCAGCCATCGCCGAGCAGGTCGTCGGCGGGGGCCGGGTAGCCCGGCGCCGCGCGGAAGTACTCGGTGCCCGACACTGTTCGGCCGATCCCGTTGGACAGCGCGTAGAACTCGCCCCACACCGTCAGCTGGGTGGCGTGGGCCTCGAGCGCCGCGCGCTTCGCGGCGAGCGCGTCCCCGGCATCGACCACCGTGGTGACCACCGCGTCCGGCACGCCGAAGTGCAGCTGCGCCCGGTCGGCCGTGAACGGCACTCCCGCAGCGGCGGCGACCGCCGCGACGTCACGGTCGAGCACGGAGTCCGGGTCGACCGTCCAGAACACCCGCGGCACCGGCACCGCTGCCACCGCAGCCATCGTGACGCGATGGGCCATGACATGGTCGGGGTGGCCGTAGCCACCGGCCGGGTCGTAGCTGACCACCGCGTCCGGACGGACCTCGCGGATGACGTCAGCGGCGGCCTGCACCGCCTCGGCAAAGATCTTGTCGTCCTTCGCTGCCCGCCAGAACGCGCGCGGGTGATCGTTGCTGGGCGAGCCGAGCATGCCGCTGTCACGCGCATCACCCATTCCGCTGTCGCGGAAGCGGCCGGCCCCGCCCAGGAACCGGTGGTCGGACACGCCGAGCGCGCGCATCGCCGCCGACAGCTCGCCGATGCGGTAGCCGCCGAGCTGGTCGGCCTGCCCGGCGACGAGCGCGGCAAGTTCCGGCACGAGGATCTCACCCTCCTCGCCGAGCGTGCAGGTCAGTAGCGTGACCTCGACGCCGCGGCGGGCGTAATGGGCCATCGCCGCGCCGGTGGTGATCGACTCGTCGTCCGGGTGCGCATGCACGAACAGCAGACGCGGGCTCATCCGGCTGCGTGCGCGCCACCCGCCGGCGGGGTTGCGGAGGCCGTGATGCCTTGGTCCTCGGCCGCAGCGACGTCAGATCGTGCGACGGGGAAATGGCAGTGCGCAAAGTGCCCGGGCACCTTCTCCTCGAGCACGGGCTCCTCGGTACGGCACCGCTCCTGCTGCGACTCCGACAGCGTCTCGCGGTACAGGGGGCAGCGGGTGTGGAACACGCACCCCGACGGCGGGTCGATCGGGCTGGGTAGATCACCCTTGAGCAGGATGCGATGACGGGCCTGCTCCTTGTTCGGGTCAGGAACCGGGACGGCCGACATCAACGCGTGCGTGTACGGGTGCAGCGGTGCGGAGTACAGCAGATCGCGGTCGGCGATCTCCATGATCTTGCCCAGGTACATGACGGCGACCCGGTCGGAGATGTGCCGCACCACCGACAGGTCGTGCGCGATGAAGATGTAGCCGAGGTTGAACTCCTGCTGCAGGTCTTCCAACAGGTTCACCACCTGCGCCTGGATCGAGACGTCGAGCGCCGAGACCGGCTCGTCGCAGATGATCAGCTTGGGCTGCAACGCGATCGCCCGGGCGATACCGATGCGCTGGCGTTGGCCGCCGGAGAACTCGTGCGGGTAGCGGTTGTAGTGCTCGGGGTTGAGCCCGACACGTTCCATCAGGCCCTGCACGGCAGTCTTGATGCTCTTGTCGGTCTTGACGTTCTGGATGCGGAACGGCGCACCGACGATGGTGCCGATCGTGTGCCTCGGGTTCAACGACGAGTACGGATCCTGGAAGATCATCTGGATGTCGCGACGCAGCGGGCGCATCTGCCCGCGACCGAGCGCGCTGATGTCGCGACCGTCGAAGCGGATGGCTCCACTGGTCGGTTCGAGCAGCTTGGCGATGGTGCGACCAGCCGTCGACTTCCCGCAGCCGGATTCACCGACGAGGCCGAGCGTCTGGCCGGAGTCCACCGACAGGCTGATGCCGTCGACGGCCTTCACGGCGCCGACCTGACGGGCGAGGATCAGGCCCTTCTTGATCGGAAAGTGCTTGCGCAGCCGGTCGACGACCAGCAACGAGTCATTCGACACCGTCGCGTCGTCAGCCGCATCTGCATCGGTCTTGGTCAGGTCGATGGAACTCATAGGGTCGGCGACACCTCGTCACGGAAGATCCTGCGTCGCTCGTCGGGGTCGATGTGACAGCGCACGCCATGGTTGTCGGTGGTCGGCAGCAGGTCCGGGTGTTCGGTGGTGCACCGGTCGCCCTCGACGTGGTCCTTGAACGTGCAGCGCGGGTTGAACACGCACCCGGTCGGCACCCGGATGAGGGAGGGCGGCTGGCCGGCGATCGGACGCAGCCGGGTCTGCCGGTCGCGGTCCATGCGCGGCATCGAACCGAGCAGCCCCCAGGCGTAGGGCATTTCGGGACGGTAGAACAGATCGCCGACCGGACCCTTCTCGACGCACTGCCCGCCGTACATGACCACGACGTCGTCGCAGGTCTCGGCGACGACGCCGAGATCATGGGTGATCAGGATGATGGCCGAGTCGAATTCCTGCTGCATGAGCTTCAGGAGCTCGAGGATCTGCGCCTGGACGGTCACATCCAGTGCGGTGGTGGGCTCGTCGGCGATGAGCAGGCGCGGGTTGCAGACGAGCGCCATGGCGATCATCGCGCGCTGCCGCATGCCACCGGAGAACTGGTGGGGGTAGTCGTCGTAGCGGCGATCGGGACTGGGGATGCCGACCAGGCTGAGCATCTCCAGGGTGCGCTTCTTCGCTACCGCCTTGGACACGTCGTTGTGCACCCGGTACGCCTCGGTGATCTGCACGCCGACCTTGTAGAAGGGATGCAACGCCGAGAGCGGGTCCTGGAAGATCATGGCCATCTCGGAGCCACGAAGCTTGCGGATCTCCTCCTCTTTGGCCCCGACGAGCTCCTGGCCGTCGAACCAGATCTCGCCGGTGATCTGCGCCTTCGAACCTTTGTGCAGGCCCATGATCGCCTGACTGGTCACTGACTTGCCGGAACCGGACTCGCCGACGATGCCGAGCACCTTGCCGCGCTCGACATCGAAGGTGAGGCCGTCGACGCTCTTGACCAGACCGTCGCCGGTAGGGAAGTGCACTCGCAGGTCACGCACGGACAGAAACGATCGGGGTGCAGCATCGCTGTCGGCGACCAACTGGGCGGGCTCGGCAGTCACGCTGACCGATCTCCTCTTCGCAGGTAGTGCTGGGGCAGGGTCTCCGAACCGATCAGGCGTAGCTGACCCTGGGGTCCACGATGCCGTACAGGATGTCGACGACCAGGTTGGCCACCACCAGCGCGATGGACGCGATCAGCGTAACGCCGAGAATGATCGGTAGGTCGGACTGTCGGATGGCGGTGATGAGCAGGAAGCCGAGCCCGTGCAGGTTGAACACGGTCTCGGTGATCACCGCGGTCCCGATCAGGGTGCCGATGTCGATCCCGAAAATCGTGACGATGGGCGTCAGCGCCGCTCGTAGCCCATGCCTGATGACCACCGTCCGCCTCGGCAGGCCCTTCGCCCGCGCGGTGCGGATGAAGTCCTCACCCATCGTCTCCATCATGTTCGCTCGGGTGAGCCGGGCGTACAGGGCGGCGAACAGGAAGGCGAGTGAGATCCACGGCAGCAGCAGGCTCTTGAACCATTGCACTGGATCGTCGGTC
This sequence comes from uncultured Jatrophihabitans sp., assembly GCF_964244045.1. Classification (NCBI taxonomy): domain Bacteria; kingdom Bacillati; phylum Actinomycetota; class Actinomycetes; order Jatrophihabitantales; family Jatrophihabitantaceae; genus Jatrophihabitans; species uncultured Jatrophihabitans sp. The sequence goes on from NZ_CAXTHK010000039.1 coordinate 12,511, forward strand.
AGTGGTGCATAGGTCAGGTTGGGCAGCCACTTCAGCTTGTACTCGAAGATCAGCAGCAGCAGCGGCCCGGTGAAGAAGATCGGCAGCGACACGGCGGTCAGGGCGGCCGTCATGCCGACCCGGTCGAAGATCGAGCCCGGCTTGAGGCCGGAGATCGTGCCGACCGCAACTCCCCCGACCAGCCACAAGATCGATGCGCCGATGGCGAGGCTCAGGTCGACCGGCAGCGCCTGGCCTATCAGCGAGTTGACCGAGGAGTTCAAGCGGAACGAATAGCCGAGGCACGGCGCGCTGCAGTGCAGGGTCGTGTCTCCGTTGGACACCGTCTGACCGAACAGGATGCCCTTGACGTAGTGGAGGTACTGCTCCCAGATCGGCAGATCGAAACCGTAGCGGTGCTCGAGGAGCTTGAGCTGCGCGGGCAGCGGCGGGATCTTCCCGACGTAGTAGTACACCGGCGACCGGTGGGCCAGCGCCGGAGCCAGTTGGAAGATCAGGAAGGTGACGACGCTGACCGCGAAGATGACCACGATCGCGCCGAGGAAGCGCCGGAAGACGTATTGAAGCATTTTGAATGTGACAGGTGGTGACCGGTCCGGATCTACGGACCGGTCACCACCTGCTCGGCCTTTCTATGAGGCGTGGGACGAGCGCCTGCAGTTACTTGACGACGCCGATGTTGACGAAGTCGTAGATACCGAACGCCAGCGCGTTGTCACTGGTGACGTTCGTCATCCGCGGGTTGCGGTAGTACAGCGTCTTCTCCCAGATGAACGGCAAATACGTCGCGCTGTTCAGGATGGCCTTGTCCAGCGTCTGCCAGTCCGCCGTGGTGTTCTTGCCCTTCGGAGCCGCGTCCAGGATGCGGTTGACCGTCGGGTCGTTCAGGCTCGCGTAGTTCGAGTTACCGGTCGGCAGGATGTTCGCGCCGTTGGTGATCGAGTTGAAGAAGCCGTAGGGGGTCGGGAAGTCCGCACCCCAGCCGGCGACCGCGAGGCCGATGCCCTGGTTCTTCAGGTTGGCCGGCGAGCCGATGTAGGTCGAGTAGTAGTTCGACTGGTCCTGCGGGGCTGCCGTGATCTTGATGCCGACCTTGCCCAGCGCCGACTGCTCGGCCTTGAAGACGTTGGGCCCGGTGCTGCTCGGGGTGTTGTAGGCGAACTTCGTGGAGAAGCCGTTCGGCTTGCCGCAGGCGGTGAGCTCGGCCTTGGCCTTGGCGATGTTGCCGCTGCTGCCCGAACCCGACGGGTACGGGTCGTAGCTCGGGTCGTTGCCGTCGATACCCGGAGGGGTCATCGAGTTCGCGATGACGCCGGCGGTGGAGCCACCGAACGCCCGCAGCGAGCCGGCCTTGTCCCATGCGTAGAAGATCGCCTTGCGGCAGTGGATGTTCGGGATGACCGACGGGATGACCGCCATGTAGCGAGTGGCAGCGACCACCGGGTCGTCGGCGTTGGCCTTCAGGCTCGGCTGCGTCAGGATCTGCGACTGGAAGGTCGGCTGCACACCGTTGTCGGCGCGGGCATCTGCCGTACCGGCCTTGAGCTTGCTGTCCAGGTCATCCGGGTTGGTGTCGACGGTCAGCACGACCGAGGTTGCCTTCGGCTTGCGGATGATGTCCGTGCTCTGCGACCAGTACGGGTTGCGCACGAAGGTGATCTGCTTGTTCTGGGTGTACGACTTGATCATGTAGGGGCCCGAGGACACCGGGTGCTTGGTGTACGTGGCGCCCTTGAAACCTGCGCCGCCCTCGACGTTGGCCGGCACCGGCGCGGACGCCGGCAGTGCCATCAGGTAGTTGAAGTCGGCGTAGGAGTTCGCCAGGTTGAAGGTGATCGTGTTGCTCGTGGTCTCGATCGAGCTCAGCGAACCGCCCTTGTAGGGGCCCTTGTAGGTCTTCATGCCCTTGATGTTGTCGATGAAGTACGACGACGGGCCACCGTTGATGACATCGGTGGCGGCGAGCCGCTCGATGCCGTACTTGATGTCGGCCGGGGTGATGGCCTTGCCGTCCGAGAACTTCAGGCCCGACCGCAGGGTGTAGGTCCACTTGGTGAAGTCGGCGTTGTGCGTGCCCAGCCCGGTGGCGAGGTCGCCGCCGATGTCGAACTTGGTGCCGTTGACCTTCGTGTACCCGACGAGGGTGCGGGTGAACAGGCGCTGCATGTTGAAGCACCAGCCGTAGTAGGTACGGCCCGGGTCCCACGAGTCGCAGTCGCCGGTCGAGAGCAGGTTCAGCGTGCCGCCGGTCTTGCTCGAGGCGTTGAGCACGTTGTTCGCGGCAGCGTTGTAACCCGTGGTCGATGTCGGACTGGTGTCGTTCGACTTCGAGCCGGTGCCGGTGCCGCCTCCGCCACCGCTGGAGCCGGAGCAGGCGGCGAGGGTGATCGCCGCCGCTGTCAGCAAACTGGCCGCGATCACGGCCTTCGGATTGCGTCTCATCGGTGTGTTCTTACCTCTCCTGTAGGGGGTCGTGCTTCGTGCGAATCCGGGGTGCCGGATGCCGCCGTTTCGGATCGGGCACGGGTGAGTTATCGGCTGGAACGTGGATCGAAGGCGTCGCGCAACCCGTCGCCGAACAGGTTGAACGACAGCACGGCAAGAAACAGCGCCATGCCGGGAGCGAACAGATACGTGGCATCGACCTGGAAGAAGCTCCCGGCGTCGCTGAGCATGCCTCCCCAGGAGACTGTCGGTGATTGGACGCCGACCCCGATGTAGGACAGCCCGGCCTCGCCGAGGATGTAGTTCGGGATCGTCAGCGTCGTGTAGACGAGGATCGGTCCGACAAGGTTCGGAGCGATCTCCCGAGTCATGATGCGGTAGTTGGACGCCCCCAGGCTGCGCGCGGCGTCCACGAACTCCTTCTCCCGCAACGACAGCACCTGACCCCGGACGATGCGCCCGATGTAGGGAAAGCCGAAGAAGCCCAGGACGAAGATGAGCACGGCAAAGCGCAGGTGCACGCCACTGAGCCCCAGGAACGTCGGCACGATCGCGAACACCGACAGCAACGCGATGGAAAAAAGCGTTGTGGGAAACGCGAGCAGCAGGTCCATGATGCGAGAGATGACGGAGTCCGCCGCGCCACGGTAGTAACCCGCGATCACGCCGAGGACGATCCCGAACAGCAAGGACAGGAAGGTGGCTGACACGGCGATGACGAGCGAGGTGCGAGCGCCGAACATCAACTGGGCGAGGATGTCCTGCCCGAGCACCGGGGTGACGCCCAGCCAGTGGGTGCCGGACATGCCACCGTTGCTGCCCAGCGGCAGCTGCGTGCTCGAGTCGACCAGTTCGTAATGCGGCGCACTGGACGTCTGGCCGTAGAGCCGGGTGAGCAGCGGGGCGAACAACCCGATGAGGATCAGCAACAGGGCGACGACGCCACCGGCCAGGGCCAGCTTGTCCTGCTTCAAACGGCGCCACGCCAGCTGACCGAGCGACCGGCCCTCGATCTCCGGCGAATCGGCAGGGGCGAGGTCCTCACGCGCCATCGCCTCGCCGGCGACCTCGAGTTCGCCCGGGACCAACGTCATGTGCGCAGGGGCCTTTCCGTTAATCTGATGGAAACAGGAACTTCAACGCCGATTTGTGTGTCTGACGACCGGTCTGCACGGTAATACGTACAGCACCCCATCGGTAGGGCGGGGCGTCGGGCCAGCCGGATCGTGACTCATCCGAGACTGCTCATTACGCCTGAGGACGACGGAATCGCCAGGAAAACGGGACCTGGGTGCTGCTGAGCCACGTCCGGGCTCACAGCTTCGTCTCAGCTCGCCGTGGAATACGAGGTCCAAACCCGGCCGGAAACGTACCCCGTCAGCGCCGATCGGGCAGAAACGGGAAGTCGTGGCGCACCGTGCGGACGACGTCCGGGTCGACGTCGGCGGTCAGCACGGCCGGCTGCGGGCCACCCTCGACCAACCGGGCACCCAGCGGATCCAGCACCACGGAGCCACCGAGGTGCGGCAGGTCCTTGGCCAGGCCGACGCGGTTCACACCGAGCACGTACGCCTGGTTCTCGATGGCTCGGGCCTGCAACAACGCGCGCCAGTGCTCGTGGCGCGGCGCAGGCCAGTTGGCCGGCACGACGTAGAGGTCGGTGTGGTCGGCCAGCGCCCAGAACTCGTCGGCGAATCGCAGGTCGTAGCAGACGAAGATGCTGAGCCGTACGCCATGCACCTCGACGGTGAGGAACTTGTCGCCCGCGGCGTACTGCTCATGTTCCCCGGCGTAGCTGAACGGGTGGATCTTGGCGTAGCGCTGCACGGAGCCGTCCGGCCGGGCGAGCACGGCGTTGTTGCGAAAGGCGCCGTCGGCGCCGCGCTGGGCGATCGAAGCGAGCAGATGTGCGTTGTGCTCGGCGGCGCGAGCGAGCAGGAACTGCTCGGTCGGACCGCCCTCGTCCTCGGCGATGCGCTCGGGTCGCATCGAGAAGCCGGTGGCGAACATCTCGGGCAGGACGATCAACTGGGCGCCACCGGCGGCCGCGGCGGCGATCATTGGCGTGACGTGCTCGCGCGTCGTCTCGGGGTGCTCCCAGGTGATGTCGTGCTGAATGGCCGCGACCTTCATCCGGTCACCTCCGCGAGCCTGGTCAGCGCATCTCGGAGGACTTCGGGACGTTTGCAGAACGCGAAGCGGACGAACCTGTCACCCGCGTCGCTGTCGTAGAAGACACTGCTCGGGATGGCCACCACGCCGGCCCGGGTCGGTAGCTCGCGGCAGTAGTCAACGCCGTTGCGCCCGACATCGACGGTTGCGAAGTAGGTGGCCTGCGGAACGATCACATCGAGGCCGAGCTCGGCCAACCCGTCGCACAGCAGGTCGCGCTGGTCCTGCAGCATGGCCACCGGTGACAGCTTCTCGGCCTCGGCCAGCGCCACGGCGACCGCGGGTTGGAACGGGCCGCCGTTGACGTAGGTCAGGAACTGCTTGACGGTGCGTACCGCGGCGATCAGCGAGGCCGGTCCACAGGCCCAGCCGATCTTCCAACCTGTCACACTGAACGTCTTGCCGGCGCTGCTGATCGTCACCGTCCGCTCCCGCATGCCGGGCAGGGTGGCGATCGGGACGTGTAGACGACCGTCGAACAGCAGGTGCTCGTAGACCTCGTCGGCAATCACCACGAGGTCGTGCTCGACCGCGACCTCGGCGATCACGGCGAGGTCGTCGGCGCCGAAGACGGTTCCGGTCGGATTGTGTGGCGTGTTGAGCAGGATCAGCTTCGTGCGCGGTGTGATGGCGGCGCGCAGGGCGTCGTGGTCGAAGCCCCACGGCTGTTGGGTGACCTGACCGTTGCGTTCGAGAGTGACGCAGACGCGGCTCGCACCGGCCAGGGCGACGGTGGCTGCGTAGGAGTCGTAGTAGGGCTCGAACAGGATCACCTCGTCGCCCGGCCCGGCCAGGGCGGTGACGGCAGCAGCAATCGCTTCGGTGGCCCCCGCGGTCACCAGCACCTCGGAGTCCGGGTCGTAGGCCAGCCCGTACAACCGCTCCTGGTGCTCGCTGATGGCGTGGCGCAGCGGCGCGATGCCGTTGCCGGGCGGGTACTGGTTGTGCCCGGAGCGGATCGCGTCGACCGCCGCATCCAGGATCAGCTGCGGGCCGTCGGTGTCCGGGAAACCCTGACCCAGGTTGACCGCGCCGGTGGCCACGGCCAACGCCGACATCTCGGCGAAGATCGTGGTACGGAAGCCGTGCATGCGGGCGACCAATCGATCTGGTTCGCGGTCCGGTTCAGCCACCCACCCAGCCTAATCTCCGGTTGAGTGTCGGGTTAGCGCGCGAGTGTCGGTTTGTAAACCGACACTCGACGCGTAACCCGACACTCGACCGGCTACTTGTTGGCCTTGTTGCGCGAGCGGGACTTCTCGCGGTCCTGGGCCATGAGCAGCACCTTGCGGATGCGTACCTCGCCAGGTGTCACCTCGACGCATTCGTCGTCGCGGCAGAACTCGAGCGCCTGCTCGAGCGACAGGATGCGGTGCGGGATGAGGGGGACCAGCACGTCGCCCGAGGACTGACGCATGTTGGTCAGCTTCTTCTCCTTGGTGGGGTTGACGTCCATGTCGTCCGCCCGGGAGTTCTCGCCGACGATCATGCCCTCGTAGACGTCGGTGGTCGGGCCGACGAACAACGTGCCGCGTTCCTGCAGGTTGGCCAGCGCGAAACCGGTCGTCACGCCCTTACGGTCGGCGACCAGCGAACCGCTGGGCCGGGTGCGGATGTCGCCGGTCCACGGCGCGTAACCCTCGTGGATGTGGTGCAGCAGCCCGGTGCCACGGGTCTCGGTCAGGAATTCGGTGCGGAAGCCGATCAGGCCGCGGGCCGGGACGACGTACTCCATCCGGATCCAGCCGGTCCCGTGGTCGACCATCTGCTCCAGCCGGCCCTTGCGCAGGGCGAGCAGCTGGATGATGACGCCCTGGTACTCGGACGGGATGTCGATGGTCATGCGTTCCATCGGCTCGTGCAGCTTGCCGTCGACGGTGCGGGTGACGACCTGTGGCTTGCCGACGGTGATCTCGAAGCCCTCGCGCCGCATGACCTCGACGAGGATGGCCAGCTGCAGCTCGCCGCGGCCTTGGACCTCCCAGGTGTCGGGGCGCTCGGTGGGCAGCACCCGGATCGAGACGTTGCCGACGAGTTCGGCGTCCAGACGGTTGATGACCTGGCGGGCGGTGAGTTTCTTGCCGGACTGCCCGGCCAGCGGCGAGGTGTTGATGCCGATGGTCATGGAGATGGACGGCTCGTCGATGGTGATGACCGGCAGCGGCTTGGGGTCGATCGGGTCGGCCAGCGTCTCGCCGATGGTGATCTCGGGGATGCCGGCGATGGCCACGATGTCACCCGGTCCCGCGGAGTCGGCCGGGTAGCGGTCGAGGGCCTTCGTCATCAGCAGCTCGGTGATCTTGACGCGCTCGACGGTGCCGTCGGCGCGGCACCAGGCGGCCTGCTGGCCCTTCGTCATCGTGCCGTTGTGGATGCGGCACAGGGCCAGGCGGCCCAGATAGGGCGAGGCGTCGAGGTTCGTGACGTGTGCCTGCAACGGCGCGCCCGGCTCGAAGGTGGGCGCCGGGATGGACTCGAGGATGGTCTGGAACAGCGGTGCCAGGTCCTCCTCCTCCGGCATGACGCCGTCCTCGGGACGCTTGAGCGACGCACGGCCGGCCTTCGCCGAGGCGTACACGATGGGGAACTCGATCTGCTTCTCGTTCGCGTCCAGATCGAGGAACAGCTCGTAGGCCTCGTCGACGACCTCGGCGATGCGCGCGTCCGGACGGTCGACCTTGTTGATGACCAGGACGACCGGCATCCCGGCCTCAAGCGCCTTGCGCAGCACGAAACGGGTCTGCGGCAACGGGCCCTCGGAGGCGTCGACGAGCAGCAGCACGCCGTCGACCATGGACAACCCGCGCTCGACCTCGCCGCCGAAGTCGGCGTGACCCGGGGTATCGATGATGTTGATGACGACCCGCTCGCCGGTGGGGGTCACGTGGTCCACGGCCGTGTTCTTGGCCAGGATCGTGATGCCCTTCTCCCGCTCGAGGTCATTGCTGTCCATGACGCGCTCGTTGACGTCACCGGTGTCGGCCTGGTGCGCGGTGAACGCCCCGGACTGCCAGAGCATGGCATCGACCAAGGTGGTCTTGCCGTGATCGACATGGGCCACGATCGCGACGTTGCGCAGGTCGCCGCGGGATTCACGCTGTCCCATGATTGGGGTCTCCTCGCTAATGACGTCTGTCATGAGGCGCGCCGAGGGCGGCCTGCACCGGAGCCGCGGCGCGAGCTGAACCCGGCCGCTCCGCCCTGGCGGTGATTCAAACCGGTGCGGGGGCGTCGCGGGCTGCCGTCGGCCCGCGGGGTCGGGCGCGGTGCGCGGGCCTCGACGATCGAGGTGCCGCTGGGCTGGCGGGCCCCGACGAGTCCGGCCAACGCGGGGTCGCTGCCAACCGCGTCGCGCTCAGCGGGTTGCACACCGGCGGCGCGCAGCATCTTCTGCACGTCGCGATTGTCCTGCGGGGTGCTGAGCACGACCACGACGCCGCTCTCTCCGGCGCGGGCGGTGCGGCCCGAGCGGTGCAGGTAGTCCTTGGGGTCGGCCGGCGGGTCGACGTGCAGCACGAGGGACACGTCGTCGACGTGGATGCCACGGGCCGCAACGTCGGTGGCGATGAGCACCGGCACCGAGCCGTCCTTGAAGGCGTCGAGCGCGCGGTTGCGCTGCGACTGGCTGCGCCCGCCGTGCAGCACGCCGGCACGCACGCCGACGCGCGCCAGGTTCCTGGCCATCCGGTCGGCACCGTGCTTGGTGCGCACGAAGCCGATCGTGCGGCCCTCACGGGCCACGATCGATGCGGCAAGGTCGAACTTCGCCTCCGGGCTGACCCGGAACAGGTAGTGGGTCATGGTGTCGACAGACGCCTCGGCGGTGGACAGCGCGTGCACAGCGGGGTCGGTCAGGTAATTCTCGACCAGCGTCGCGACGTCGCCATCGAGCGTGGCCGAGAACAACAGACGCTGACCGTTCGACTGCGTCTGGTTGAGCAGACGGCGTACGACGGGCAGGAAGCCGAGGTCGGCCATGTGATCGGCCTCGTCCAGGACGGTGACCTCGACGCCGCCGAGGTCTGCACTGCGGCGCTCGATGAGGTCCTCAAGGCGCCCGGGCGTGGCCACGAGGATGTCGACGCCGCGACTCAGCGACTGGATCTGCTTGGTGATGGGCAGGCCGCCCGCGACGAGGCGCACCGAGACACCGAGCGCGGAGGCGAGCGGCGTCAAGGCGTCGGTGACCTGCATGGCCAACTCGCGGGTGGGCACCAGGACGAGCCCGCGCGGGCGACGCGGCGCCGAGGTGCTGCCGGCAAGGCGGCCGATCAGCGGCAGGCCGAAGGCCAGCGTCTTGCCCGAACCCGTGGCGGCGCGGCCCAACAGGTCGCGACCGGCAAGGACGTCGGGAATGGTGGCGGCCTGGATCGGGAACGGCGTGGCAAGCCCACGTGAGGTCAGGGCGTCGACGAGCGGCTTGGGCAGGCCCAGCTCGGCGAAGCTCGGCAGGTTCTCGGTGGGGACGACGCTGACGGGCAGCGTGTCCCACAGCGATCGGGACGCCGGGCGCTGGTTGGAGCGGCCGTGGCTGCTCTGGCTGTGGTTATGGTTCTGGGTGCCGTGGTTCTGGGTCGAGCGGCGGGTCTGCGGGCGGCTGCCGGAACGGCGCGCAGAGGACGGGCGCGCGGCAGCGCCGCGCGGGGCAGAGGTGGTCACAAAGATCCTTCGGAACGGTGGCACGTCCCGGCAATCGTGTCTGTGTGCGTCTTACTGACGCCCGACACGGTTCTGGCACGAGCCCGACGCAGGTTCTCGCGTCGCAGATGAAGCAAGAATTCAGTGCGGGCAGTTCTGTAGCCCGCCGGCTTCGATACCCAGTCTAACCGGCATCGCGGCGCTTACGAGCCACCCGCCGCCGGACGACGGCCGGACGTGACCTGCGTCATGATGAGCGCATGGGTCCGGCTTTCACCCCTGCATACCGAGCGGTACTGATGATCGGCGGCCCGATCATGCGGTGGTCGCGCCTGCAGGTCAGCGGCCTGGACGTCTTACCGGCCACCGGTCCGACCCTGGTCGTGGCCGATCACGACAGCTACTGGGATCCGATCGCGATCGGCGTCGCTGCTCGTGACGTGCGCCAGATTCGCGCCCTCGCGAAGTCCACGTTGTGGAAGACGCCGGTGACGGCGGCCTTCATGACGGGCATGGGGCACATCCCCGTCATGCGCGGTGCCAACAACGACGACGCGTTGGCCACCGCGATCGCGGAACTGCGGGCGGGCGCGTGTATCGGCATGTTTCCCGAGGGCACTCGTTCACTCGGTCGGGTGCTGCGGGCGCGTAGTGGCGTCGGCCGGCTGGCTGAGGCGGTGCCGCAGGCCGTCGTGGTGGGCGTGCGTTCGATCGGAACGGTAGACGTGGTCCGGGTGCCGCACCGGCCGGCGATCCGCGTCGAGTTCTTCCGCCCCCGCGGCGGCGGGTTGCAGCCGGGTGAGTCCACCGCCCAATTCTCGCAACGGCTGCTGGACGAGCTGCGGGAATCCGCCCCGCTCGAGGTGGCGGGACGGCGGCGGACGGCCGCCCGGTTCGGGTCGCGCCTGGCCGGACCGCAGTAATTCCGCGGCAATTTCCACTGAAGCTGGGTACCAGCCGGGCACCCGCTGTGTCATTATCCGGCCATGATTCTGGCGGACGGGGCGGTCGGACTGCTGCTGCTCGGGCTCTGGCTGTTCTGCATCATCGATGTGATCACCACGCCCGACGGTGCGCAGCGCAACCTGCCGAAGCTGATGTGGCTGCTCATCGTGCTGCTGCTGGCCGATGTCGGCTCGATCGTCTGGCTGGTGGCCGGGCGCCCGTGGGCGACCGGTCCGGCGCAGCCGCGCGCGGCGGCCGACGCGACGAAGTTGACGGCCGCGTTCCCGCAGTACGACCGGCCGGGTCGGCACGTCGCCGCCAACCCAGACGACGACGAAGTGTTTCTGCGCCAGGTGAAAGCCCGCGCCGACGCCCAACGGGCGGCCTACGAGACCCGGCGTCGTGCCGACCTCGGGGCCGAGCGCCACCGCCTGCTGCGTCGCCCCGAGGATGGCCAGCCCGGCTGAGGCGTCACCTCAGTACTCTGTTCGCTCCGTAAGCGTCGCTCAGTCCCGGTCCTGCCACGTGCACACGCAGACCTCGTTGCCCTCGACGTCAGCGAGTATCCAGAAGGCTCGGGCCGAGAGGTCGCTGACCAGCCTGCCTCCCGCGTCGAGCGCGGCCGAGACGCGTCGTCGCGCATCGTCGTGGGCGACCGCGACGTCGAAGTGGATGCGGTTGCGCTGCGGGCGCGGTTCGTCCATCTGCTGGAACCACACCGACGGGCCCTGCCCGGCGGGGTCGATCAGGCCGTGGCCGTTGTCGGCGCCGGGCTGGTCGACGTAGCCGAGCACCGCCATCCAGAACGGCCGGATGGCGGCGACGTCGAGCGCGTCGATCGCGATCTCCAGCGCCTGCACCGGCCGGTGGCCGCTGGGCGCCACGAACTCGTAGCCGGCGCCGATGAGCGCGGCGGTGATTGCGCGGGCGAGCTCGACGTCGCGGTCGGTGTGGGCAGCGGCCGCCCGGGTCTGCACCGAAAGCTCGACGCGCTCCGGCCGGACATCGACTCGCAGGTGCTCATCGGCGGCCGCACCACAGGCCCGCTCCGCGAGCCCGGCGACGTCGACGCCCTGCGCCAAGGACTCAACCGGGACGCCGGCCAGCAGTGTGCCGAGCACGACGCGCCAGCCGAGATCCTCGACAGCCGCCGAGGCGGCGGGACTGGTGAGGACCTGGGCGGACGGATCAGCATTCATGCCCGACAGTGTCGCGCGCCGGTCTGACACCGGCCGCAACCCGCGTGTCCACCGGCCGCCTCGTCCCGCCTCGTCCCGCCCCGCCCGGCGGACAGCTGTTGTCGACCGTCATTTTGCCGGCGGGCCAGCCGGCGGTTTGGGCGGTTTCAGCCGCTTCTCCGGTCCATCTGTCGGGCCGGGTCTCCCACCGGCCGGTCCGGCGACGGTGGGCGTCGCGGTCGGCGGGGCCGCAACAGCTGGCGATGTAGTCGACGGTGCCGCAACCGATGGCGATGTAGTCGACGGGGTTGCGGCCGGCCGGGACGAGGGAGTCGTGGCCGGCCGGCCGCCGGTGCTGTCCGCGGAGTTCACGAATCGGGCGACCGGCCCGATGCCCAGCACCGCGAGCCCGCAGAGGGCGAGCGCGCCCACGACCAGGACCGCGGCGACGACGATCCCCCGTCGCGGCCCACGGGCTTGCGGCCGAACCGGCGGCTCGGACACCGCCGGGAATTCGGCGGTGTCCGAGCCGCCAGTCGCGCCAGGCTTCGAGCTGGTCGACAGGTGACTGCTCGCCATCACGTTGCTGTTGGCGTCGTCGAGAATCGCGGAACACGCTCGATCGCGCTCAGCTCGGGGTCGACGTCGGTGTCGATGTCGGCGTGGACGTCGACGAGGGCGCACCGGACGGCTTGGCACCCGGCTTGGCACCCGGCTTCGGCAGGCCGGCTGGGCCGCCCGGTCCACGCCCGCCGGGTCCGCGACCGCCCGGGCCGCGTGGGCCGTCGCCAGGCTTCGGCGCCGACGTCATGATCGCAACGGTCGTCGCGTCGAGGCTGGTGCCGTTGCTGTCGACCGTGCCGTCACCGTGCACGAACCGGCCCTTGGTGGCCGCGCTCAACGAGGACGTCTTGCCATCGAGCGTGTACTTCGTGCTCGAGCTGACCTCGATCTCGCGGGTGAACCCGTCGTGGTCCTTAACCGTGATCGTGGTGCCCGAGACGCTCACCACGGTCCCGTCGATGTGCGGTCTTGGGGTCGGCGGCTTCGGCGTGGCTGGCGCCGACGACGAACTCGTCGAGCCAGCCGGCGCCGAGGTGTCTGCGGTCGCGGCATTCGCAACCGCGGCACCGCCGCCGATCAGGCCGACAGTGGCGAGCCCCGCGACGAGGTGGCGGCGGGACAGGGATGGCGTGGACATGGTGGTGGTTCCTTCCGGTCGGTGAAGTCAAGGGTTGATGCACATGCGCCGCCCACCCTCACCGGGGACTCTGAAGTTGCGCTGAAGCAGAACCAGCACCGACCGAGCTTCAGCAGCACTTCAGCACTTCAACACTTCAGCACTTCAACACTTCAGCGCCACTTCAGTACTCGACGGGAGGATCGGCAGCGTGACAGCGCACCGAGCCATCCCGACGACGTCGGCACGCGTCCTGGTCGTCGAGGACGAGGCACCCATCCGCGACGCCCTGCGCACCGCCTACCGCCAGGCCGGTCACGACGTGCTGGCGCTGTCCGACGGCGGCCGCTTCGAGGATCAGGTCGATGCGTTCCGTCCCGACCTGGTCGTCCTGGACGTGATGCTCCCGGGCCGCGACGGGTTCGAGCTGGCCCGCGCACTGCGCTCGCGCACCGACGCTGCCGTGCTGTTCCTGACCGCGCGCGACGACCTCGACGACCGCCTGCGCGGGTTCGAGGCCGGCGCCGACGACTACGTCGCGAAGCCCTTCGCGGTGTCCGAGGTGCTGGCCCGCTCCGGCGCCGCTCTTCGCCGGCTGGGCCGGGTCGCGGCCACCATGCAGGTCGGCGACCTGCTGCTCGATGAGGCGGCCAGCGTCGCGAGCCGTGCTGATCACGTCCTCGATCTCACCGCCACCGAGTGGCGGTTGCTGGTCTATCTCGCGACCAACCGCGGCCGGACGTTGTCCAAGACGCAGATCCTCACCCAGGTGTGGGGTTACGACGACTACGACCCGAACCTGGTCGAGGTGCATGTCAGCGCCCTGCGCCGCAAGACCGAAGTCGACGGCCCCCGGCTCATCCACACCGTCCGTGGCCTCGGTTATGTACTCAAGAACTAGCCGCTTACGGCGCCCGGCGTCGCTGCGCGGGCGGGTGGTGCTCAGCGTTCTGGCCCTGCTGCTTGTCCTGCTCGCCGGCCTGTTCACGACCGTCGACCTGCTGCTCAAGGCGCGGCTGCAGAGCGACCTACGCACCCGACTGACCGACCGGGTCTCGCTCGCCACCCAGCTCGACGGCGCCCTGGCGCCGCAGGACTTGGTCAACCGGCTTCGTGGCGACGGTGTCTCGTCCCTGCTCTGCAGCCCCCGCTCGACGAGCGCGACGAGCACCGACAGCGAGCCGCACTGTGTCACGGCCGACTCCGGGCCGCCGGCGCCGTCGAACGGGCAGTCCGGCCGTCCGCAGGGCCGTCCGCCGAACAACAGCGGCCGAACCGTCCCTCAGCCGCGTGCTCCGGCGAGCACCACGGGCGTGGAATCCGCGGGCTCGACGCTGTACGTGCGCGCGGTGCTGCCCTCGACCGACCAGACACTTACGCTATCGGTCGACAGCTCGCAGATCGGGGCGACCCTCAACCGCCTGATCGTCCTAGAACTCGTCGGCGGCGTGATCGCCCTCATCCTGGCTGCGGTCCTGCTCGTCCGCCTGGTGGGCACGGCGCTGCGTCCGCTCGACCACATGACCGCACTCGCGCGCCGAATCGGCGCTGGTGACCGTGGCCGCCGGCTGCGCACGGGACGCCCAGACACCGAACTGGGCCGGACCGCGACCGCTTTCGACGACATGCTCGACGCGCTGGAGTCCGCGCTCGCCGAGGCGGCCGCGGCCGAGACCCGGCTGCGCAGCTTCCTCAGCGACGTATCGCACGAACTACGAACGCCGCTGACCGGGCTGGCCGCCACCACCGAGACGCTGCTACGCGACGAACCGGGTGCGGCCGAACGGGAGCGCGCCTACGTGACGTTGGTGCGCGAAACCCGACGGGCCAGCCGGCTCGTCGACGACCTGCTCACCGTCACCCGGCTGGACACCGGCATGTCGTTGAGCGCCGAGCCGGTGGACCTGGCCGAGATCGCGGGCCAGGAGCTCGCTCGGGTGCAATTGCTGGCGCCGGGCCTGACGACCGCGCTGCGCGCCGACGGCCCGGCCGCGGTCGACGGCGATCCCGTCCGGCTCGGTCAGATCATCGCCAACCTGCTCGACAACGCTCGTTCGGCAGCGGGCCCGCAGGGCGCCGTGACCGTCGAGATCAACCGCCGCGACGAGTGGTGGCACGTCGACGTGCTCGACTCCGGCCCTGGCGTGCCGATCGAGGACCGGGAACGGATCTTCGACCGGTTGGTGCGCCTGGACGAATCCCGCTCGCGCGAGCGCGGCGGGTTCGGACTCGGGCTGCCGATCGCTCGCGCCCTGGCTCGCGCCCACGGCGGCGAGCTGGCCTGCGTCGACTCGACCAGCGGCGGAGCCCGGTTCCGGGTGACGCTGCCGGCGACCTCGACGTGGGCGGCGCGCTCAGCCGCCTCCCGTCAGGCGCTGGTGGCCAGCCGGTAGTAGTCCTCGGTCGTCACGGGCTCGAACCCGAGCGACGTGTAGAGCCCGAGCGCCCGCTCGTTGCGTACCTCGACCTCGAGGTGCACCTCCTCGACGCCGTCGGCGCGCAGGTCACGACACATACGACCGAGCACGGCCCGCCCGATGCCGCGGCCCTGCAATGCGGGGTCCACGACGAAGCCGTAGACGCCGGCGCGGGAGTTGTGCCGCTCGACAGCCAGCGTCGCGACCACGCGACCGTCGAGCTCGGCGACCGCCGTCCCGTCCATGTGCTCGCGTCCGCCTCGGGGATCACCGAAGCCCTCCCGGATCAAGGTGTCGACGACAGCGCGATCGTCCTCCCCGGCCGGCCGCACGTGCAGGCCCGCCGGCTCGTCCACCGGCGCTGGCGGCGGCGCGACGCTCTGCCGCAGCGCGTGCTCGGAGTGGTCCAGCACTCCCCCACGCGTCAGCGCCAGCTGCCGACCGCCGGCCGACGCGCGTGGGACGACGAGCAGGACGCTCGGAACATCACGCACGAGCTGCACGGCGCGCGTCAGGATGGCCGCGCCGATCCGGCGGCGACGGTGCGCCGGGTCGACCATGCCGGTGAGCTCAGGCTCGCCCCCATGGCGGTAGACGCCGACGAAGGCGATCAAGCGGCCGTCCTCGTGCGCCACGACATCGTCGACGGACCGCGAGTGCAGTGATTTCCACTCGAGCTTGAGCCGGCCGCCGTCGGCGGCGACCACCCGCTGCTCGAGCTCGCCGATCTCGGCGAGAAGCTCATCGGGCAGGCCGGTGTTGGCGGTGATCACCGGTTCAGCGCAGCAGCGCTGTCAACCGAGATTGCGACGACTCAGTCCACGTCAGCGATGGGTGCGAGGTTCGCCGACCACCGCTCCTCGATGCGCCCGTAGCGCCAGATGAGCAGCGCGACGACCCAGGCCGCGACGAACAGCCCGACGATGCCGTAGCCGGCGTAGTCGAGCGGGATGTCGGCGATCGCCGCGATCGGGCCGGAGCTGATGTGGGCCTGATCGGCCAGCACGCTGATGAGCTCGATACTGCCGATAACGAGCGCGACCGCGACCGACACCGCGGTGATCGTGATGTTGTAGAACACCTTGCGCACCGGCTTGAGAAAGGCCCAGCCGTAGGCCGCGTTCATGAACACACCGTCGATGGTGTCGAGCAGGCACATGCCGGCGGCGAAGAGCACCGGCAGCACGAGGATGACGTAGAACGGCAGGTTCAGCGCGGCGGCCCCGCCGGCGATGACCAGCAGACCGACCTCGGTGGCGGTATCGAACCCGAGGCCGAACAACACCCCGATCGGGTAGATGTGCCAGGGCTTGCGGACGGACTTGGTCAACCCGTTGAGGAAACGGTTCATGAACCCGCGCTTGTTGAGATGCTCCTCGAGTTCGGCCTCGTTGTACTCGCCGTGCCGCATCCGGCGAAAGACGCCGATGATGCCGAACAGCACGACGAGGTTGAGGATGCCGAGCACCCAGAGGAAGACCCCGGACACCGACGCGCCCACGATGCCGGTGACGGAGTGCAGTTCCGAGTCGTCGTTCTTCACCTCGCCGGCCAGCGCCTTGACGCCCACCGAGAGCAGGAAGGCCAGGAGGAAGACGATCGTCGAGTGGCCGAGGGAGAACCAGAACCCGACCGACAGCGGCTTGCGGTTGTCGCGGTACCCCTGCACCTCGCGCTCGGCGTTGTCGGACATCAACTTGCGGGTGGTGTTGTCGACGGCGGCGATGTGGTCGGCGTCGAAGGCGTGCCGCATCCCGAAGGTGTAGGCCAGTACCGCCACGCCGACGTTGAACACGGGGTGGTCGCCGCCGAGCTTGTAATGGTTCGGAATCACCAGGCCGAACACGATGCCGAACCCAAGCACGTGCAGGACGACGATGAAGCCGAACATCCCCCACAGCGATCGCCGGTCGGTGCGGCTCAGGCCGTCGCGGAAGGCCGCGATCCGGGAGGTCGACGCGGGGCGCCGCACGGTGCTGGTCACCGGAGTGACGCTAACCGCCTCTTGGCCTTGTTGCAATCACTTGGCGACAAGCTCACCGGTGGGACAGCTCGGGCCCGGCCGTTCGGCCGGGCCCGAGATCATCTACAAGCGTCAGACGTTGACGCCGAAGTCCTGGGCAATCCCGACGAGGCCCGAGGAGTACCCCTGGCCCACCGCACGGAACTTCCACTCGCTGTTGTTGCGGTACAGCTCGCCGAAGACCATGGCGGTCTCGGTGGACGCGTCCTCGGTGAGGTCGTAGCGGGCGACCTCGTTGTTGCTGGCCTGGTCGACGATCCGGATAAAGGCGTTGCGGACCTGGCCGAAGCCCTGCTGGCGAGCCTGGCCCTCGTAGATGCTGACCGGGAAGACGATCTTGTCGACCTCGGCCGGGACCGAGGCCAGGTTGACCTTGATCGCCTCGTCGTCGCCCTCACCCTCACCGGTGAGGTTGTCGCCGGTGTGCTCGACGGAGCCATCCGGGCTGGTGAGGTTGTTGAAGAAGATGAAGTGCTTGTCCGACAGCACCTTGCCGTCGGCCTTCAGCAGGATGGCCGAGGCGTCGAGGTCGAAATCGGTACCGGTGGTGGTGCGGGCGTCCCACCCAAGGCCGACGAGCACGTTCGTCATGCCTGGGGCCTCCTTGGAGAGGGAGACGTTGCCGCCCTTGGCGAGGCTGACTGACATGGTGTGTTCCTTTCGGAGAAGTAAGGGAGAACGGGTTGTTGTCTGGTCTACAGGTCGAACTCGGTCGGCGCGATACCCACGGCGTGGCAGGCGTCGCTGACGACCTTTCGCTCCGCGGCGTCGAGCGAGCCGTCGGCGTGGCCGATGACGAGCCCGATCGAGATGACCGCGCGTGCCTGGTCGGGCTTGTCGCGTAGCTTGCCGATCGCCGAGATGGCGTCGACCTTGCCGAATTCGAAGTCCCGGTTGAGCTTGTCGCAATAGCTGTCGAACTTGGCCCGCAGGTCGTCGGGCGGGAAGACGGACAGCGTGTCGTTGCTGACGATCAGGCTTGCGGTGCGCTGACGCTCGCTCGGATCGATCGACCCGTCCGCCGCGGCGACCAGGGCGCAAACGGCCATGCTGGCATCGGCGAACTCGCGACTGCGGTACTGGTCCTTCTTGGTCTTCAGCTGGTCGCCAAGGTCCTGTGCCCGGTTCTTGAGCTGGTCGAAGAGTGCCATGGTCAAAGTCCTTTCGTGGGTCGCTATCGAGGGAACGCTCAGGCCTTCGCCGGGGTCCCCGCCGCAGGCTGTTGCACAGCGAGCTCATCGCCGCCGTCGTCATCCACCTCCTCAGCCGGCGGCTTCAGCAGGCTCAGGACGATCGAGCCGGTGAGGACCACGATGATCACGCCCAGGCTGAGCAGGGACGGGATCTCGGGGATCGAGGAGTCGATGACCTTGTGCGAGGCCTGCATGACCAGCTTGACGCCGATGAAGGCGAGGATGATCGCCAGGCCCTTGGACAGGTAGTGGAACTTCTCGAGCAGGCCCGAGAGCAGGAAGTACAGCGCTCGCAAACCCAGGATCGCAAAGGCGTTCGACGAATAGACGATGAACGGGTCGTCGCTGACCGCGAGCACGGCCGGCACGCTGTCGACCGCGAAGACCAGGTCGGCCGCCTCGATGGCGACCACGACAGCGAGCAGCGGAGTGGCAACGCGCTTGCCGAGTTCCCTGACGAAGAACTTGGTGCCGGCGTACTCCTCGCGGACCGGGATCACCTTGCGCATGAGCCGGAGGGCCACGCTCTTGCCCGGGTCGTAGGACTCGTCCTCGTCCTTCATCAGCTTGAACGCGCTGTAGAGCAGGATCGCCGCGAACACGAACAGCACTGCAGTGAACTGGCTGACGATCGCCACGCCGGCCGCCAGGAAGATCCCACGGAAGACCAGGGCGCCGATGACGCCGAAGAACAGCACCCGGTGCTGGTACTCCCGGGGCACCTTGAAGTAGCCAAAGATCAGCGCGAAGACGAACAGGTTGTCGACCGACAGGCTCTTCTCGAGCAACCAGGCAGTGGTGAAGTCGACGCCGGCATCGGTGCCGAGCGTCATCGCCAGCACGACTGCGAAGACGAGCGACAGCCCGACCCACCCGGCGCTCCACCAGGCAGCTTCCTTGAACTGGATGACGTGCGCGCCGCGGTGCGCCAGCAGGTCGATCGCCAGCATGATCACGACCACCGCGCCGAACGCGGCCCAGCCCCAGAGTGGTACGTCCATCAGGTCTCCTCGGAAGGTGGCGACTGCGGATCCGTCGCCGTTGTCCTTAGTCTTCCTGCTGAGATCTGCCCTCACGGACCGTTCAGAGTGACTCTTCAGAGCTTTCCGCTGCCGAATTTCGGCAATATGGCGGAGAAACCCGCTGTCAGCTGTGCGTCGACCTAGCCTGTGGTGTGCGCGACTGCCTGGGCCCGCAGCCGGGCGTGCACCCCGTAGCGGTCGCCTCGAGACGGCAGGTAGGCCTTGCGGACCTTGGCCACCGACGTGTAATTGGTGTCGACGACGTTGGCCAGTGGGGATTCGACGGCCTGCGAGAGCAGCTGGTAGGCGTCCAGCTCGGACAGCCCGCACTCGTCGGCGACCCATTGCACCAGGTCGAGCTGCGCCACCCGGAACGCGTCCTCGAGCGGACGGGCCGAGCCCGTCGACATGAGGTAGTCGTCGGTCTCGATGCGGGGCCAGGGCGTGGGGACACCCTTGATCAGCTCGACGATGACGACGGAGTTCATCGCTGCCTCGACCGCGACGCCACAGGTCTCGCCCTCACCCTGCCGCGCGTGTCCGTCACCAAGGCTGACGAGAGCGCCCTCAACGTTGACGCCGAGATAGCAGGTGGCTCCGACCCGCATCTCGGGGGTGTCCATGTTGCCGCCGTGCGCGTCGGGCACGAGCGCCGAGCGCACCTCCAGGTTGGCCGGCGCGACGCCGACCGTCCCGTGCATCGGGTCCATGGGCAGCTCCACCGTGGCGTCGCTGTCACGGGCGGCGAACCGGCACGTCCGCTTGACCCGGTCGAGCTCCCAGATCCAGACGACCTCGGGCAGGGCCGGCTGCAGGGTGGCCGTCTGATGCGTCGAGGTAAGCGCACCGAACAGCGGCACAGTGGTGGACGCTGCCCAGTCGCGGGCCGGCTCGATGTCAACGAAGTGCACGGCCAGCGTGTCACCGGGCTCGGCGCCCTCGACATAGAACGGGCCGGTCTGCGGATTCAGGAACGGGAACT
>NZ_CAXTHK010000040.1:0-26878 GCF_964244045.1 uncultured Jatrophihabitans sp.
CGCACCGCCGCCGAAACAATCTTCAGCGGCGCCCTCATGAAAGTTCCGGGCTAACCCAAGAACGAACGGCGGGCGCTCCGAACATAAAGGGAGGAACACACGCTGAATGAGGTGCACGGGCGCGGCGAGATAATGAGTTCATTAGTCCAAGCCAAAATGCCGCGCCAAACACTCCGCCATCGCCGGGGCGTGCCCGTAGGTCACTCGTAGCGTCGCGGCTCGAGTCGCGACGGCGGCGATGGTGCGCAGGGACGACTCCGGGTGGCGGTAATGATTGAACGACTGCTCAACCAGGGCGGCGACCGCAACGTAGGCCGGGATGACCTCGATCGACACTTCGGCGCCGGGCACCCGCGAGGGCAGGACCACGGCATCGATCTGCGCTCCGGACTGGCCGAGAGCGCCCAGGCTGGACAACGACACAACGGCCTCCGTGGAGCTCGACGGTCGCAGTGTCGGGGGCAGCCCGAGAACGGCCAGTGAGTTGGCGTCGAGCGTGATGGGCCGAGGGAACGCCGACACCGTCGCATCCGCGCGCGAGATGGCCAATACCTCGTCGGACAGATAACCGAAGCCCCGCCGCACCAGGGCGGCGGTCAGCGTCGACTTGCCCGCACCGCTTCGGGCGGGCAGGGCCAGAACACCACGACCCGGGATCGCGACGACGCCGGCATGCACCGTGAGCAGCGAGGTGCGCTCGACGATTGCGGTGGTGAATTCGCCCGAGACGGCCACGGGCTCTGTGTGCGCCAGAACTGCGTCGAAGGGTCCATCGCGAGTGACGTCGTGCCTGGGGAAATCCACAAAATCGCCGGCCCGACTGCGGGGCACTCCCACTGCCACACCGAGCGCGAATACGCCGTGCCATGCGCTCGGTACCACGTGCGCCGTCAACTTGGCGGTACTAGAAAACCGCGCGCAACGAAGTCGTTGAGCACCGAAGTCACCTGGTCAGTGATGTCAGCCGGCGAACACTGGTAATGATCGGTGAGAATGCGCACGATTTCATCGGCCGGCGTGCCATCTGCAGCCAGCACCCAGACATCCGCCGCTGTCTGGTTCATCACTAGCACGTCGCTAGTGTCGAGCCGCAGAAGGCACATATCGCCCTCTAAATCCTCGACGACAAGGTCATCGACCGCAACGAAACGCTCCGCCATAGGGCTGATCGTAGAGCCGCCGATCCGGTTCCCGTCCGGGTAGGCGTGTGAGACAAACATGAGGTAAAGTCGCGCCGACCCGGCATAGATGGGCCCGGGGAATTGGGGGGAACCATGACTGAGCTGTCTAATGCCGCACTTGATCGGCGCACCGTACTCAAACGCGGCGCCATGGTTGGTGCAGCAACGGTCTGGACTATTCCCGTCGTTCAAGCGTTCTCGATGAATCGGGCAAACGCGGCCACCCCCAGCGGTTCGCTGCCGACCTCCACGGTTCCGACGAAGCCGACTGGTTCGACACCAACCGGCTCGACACCGACTGGTTCGACGCCAACTGGTTCGACGTCAACTGGTTCGACGCCAACTGGTTCGACGCCAACTGGTTCGACGCCAACTGGTTCGACGCCAACTGGTTCGGGAATCACGCCGGCGACCGTCACTAACCCGGCCACGACGTCGACATCCGCAGACTCGTTCGGGATCGATCCGACGTCGACCAATCGCACGACGTCGACACCCGGCGGCCCGGGCGACAGTAGCGGCATCGACGCCGTGACGTCGCACCGCGCAAATGGCGGCGGTGCCGCAGCCCTGGCAAGTACTGGCCCCGCGGTGCCCATCGGCGATGCCCTGAAGTTCGGGGCGGGCGCGATCGTAGTTGGCGTCGCAGCAGTCGCAGCAGGACAGCGGCGTTCCGCCGCGGCGACGACGGCTCCGAGTCGGCCGCGGCCGCACCCACCCGAACACCGCTGACGCACGCTCTGCGGTGCGCACGAGTCAATTCCGCGAGAGCGTTGACGGGCTCACTGAGGGATCTGTAACCCGGCCTGTACGTGCACATCGCCTCGAGCAGATTCGTGGTGCTGCGTTTTCAGTCAGACGGCTGCCGACTCATGTCGAAACGGCATCACTGGTGCGGTGTTGGCGGATCCACGCGTGCATGGCGATCCCGGCGGCGACGCCGGCGTTGATGGAGCGCGTCGAGCCGTATTGTGCAATGGCGCAGACAACTGTCGCGGCAGCGCGTGCCTTGTCCGTCAGTCCCGTCCCTTCCTGACCGAAAAGCAGCAGCGCGTTGGCCGGCAACTGATGCGTCTCGAGCGGCACCGAGCCAGGGAGATTGTCGATTGCCACGAGCTCATAACCGGCGCCCGCGGCGTACTCGGCTAGCTCTGCCGCACTCGCCACGTACCGGATGTGCTGGTAGCGATCGGTGACCATCGCCCCGCGCCGGTTCCAGCGCCGGTTGCCCACGATGATCACTTCGCGGGCGAGGAACGCGTTGGCCGTACGTACCACGGTGCCGATGTTCAGGTCGTGCTGCCAGTTCTCGATGGCCACCGCAAACGGGTGCCGACGGGTGTCGAGATCGGCAACGATCGCCTCGACCGTCCAGTACCGGTAGCGGTCCACGACGTTGCGCCGGTCGCCCTCGCGCAACAACTCCGGGTCGAGGCGCGGATCCTCCGGCCAGGGCTCGGGGTGCGGCCCGAGGCCAATCGGCTCGGTCATGCCACTCCATAGCGGGAGCGGTATGTAATCATCGCCTCGAGCTGCTGCACTGGGGCACCGCTCGCGCGCAAATGAGCAACGATGTCGTCGAGCGTGACGATGGCCTGTACGGCGACCCCGCGCTCCCGCTCGACCTCCTGGATCGCCGAGAGCGCACCCGTTCCCCGCTCCTGCCGGTCGACCGACACCACGACACCGGCGAGTGTGGCGCCGGAGGCGTCGACGATCGCCATCACCTCGCGAATTGCGGCACCTGAGGTGATCACGTCGTCGACGAGCAGAACGCGACCGGCCAGCGGCGTCCCGACGATCGAGCCGCCCTCGCCGTGGTCCTTCGCTTCCTTGCGGTTGAAGGCCCAGGGCACGTCCCGGCTGAAGGCCTCCGACAGCTGGACGGCCGTCGCCGACGCGATGGGGATGCCCTTGTAGGCCGGGCCGAGCAGGACGTCGAACTCCACGCCGGTTTCGACGATCGCCGCCGCGTAGTACCGGCCGAGTGCCGCCAGGCGGGCGCCGGTGTTGAACAGCCCGGCGTTGAAGAAGTAGGGCGAGACCCGGCCCGACTTGAGGGTGAACTCCCCGAACCGCAGCACGTCGTGGGCCAGCGCGAACTCGATGAACTCGCGCTTGTAAACCGGCGTGCTCACATGCCCCGGCGGGCCATGATCGCCCGCAGCACGGGCCGCGGCAACGTCTGCGCCGCTCCGACCAGCGTCTTGTAGACCCGCGACGGCACCGAGACCGGCTTGCCGACGAAGGTGTCGGCGAGCCCCTCGCGTACGACGTCGCGGGCCTCGAGCCACATGCGCTGCGGGACACCGGACATATCTGCGGCCGCCCGCTCGTGGAACTCGGTGTGCGTGAACCCTGGGCAGACGGCGGTGACAGTGACGCCGGTTCCCGCCAGCTGAAGGGACAGCGCCTCACTGAACATCGTCACCCACGCCTTGCTGGCCGAGTAGGTGACGTTGCCTGGGCGCGGCATGAAGCCGGCCACCGAAGAAACATTGAGGACGCGGCCCGCGCCGCGCGCGCGCATGGCGCCGACCGCGGCGTGCGTCAAGCGAAGGACCGCGCGGACGTTGAGGTCGAGCTGCTGCTCCTCGAACGTGAGCTCCGCCTCGCTGAACGGCTGATAGGTGCCGATCCCGGCGTTGTTGACCAGCAGCTCGACGGGCGCCTCGGTGGCGGTCAGTCGCTCGGCCACCCGGGCGCACCCGTCGTCAGTCGCGAGATCGGCCGGCAGGACGTCGACGTCGATCTGGTGCGCGGTGCGCAGCTCGTCGGCAGTGGTCTCGAGTCGGGCGGCGTTGCGGGCGACGATGACGAGGCCCCAGCCGGCAGCGGCGAGCTGGCGGCAGAACTCGGCGCCGAGCCCGGAACTCGCGCCGGTGACCAGAGCTGTGCGCGAAGCGGTCGGCACTAGAGGCCCACTAGACGCCGCTGCGGCGGGACTTGCTGGCCTTGGCCCGCGCCCGGGCGAGTTCGGCGCCCTTGGCCACCGACTCGGTGCTCGCCCGCTGCTTGGCGCGGCTGCGCTCGGCACCCTCGCGCGCCGTGCCATCCCGCGCGGTCTTCGTTGCAGTAGCGCCGCGGGTCGCACTGCCCGGAGCGGCGAAGCCGGGTCGAGCTGGCCGCGGGCCGAACAGTCCGCCGCGGCGCGGGGCGCCTGCGACCGCACCCGGACGGGGCGGGCGCGTAAGCATGAAGTAAGCAACACTCCGCCGGATGCTAACTAGTGCCACCGCAGCGATAAGCGCCGCAGCTGAGATGAACGAGGGGATCTTGAAGGCGAGCGGCTCGTTGGAGGCAATCGCAATCAGATAGGTGAACCCGGCGAACGTGCTCGTGAACGTGGCCAGCACCCACAGGCCGATGACCGTCCAGCGTGCCCAGTGCCGGCCGCGCCACACGCCCCAGGCGGCCAGGCCCAGAGCCACCACCAGCACGATCGTGACTACCAGGCTCGTCGACGGCGCCTTGTCTGCCGCGTCCTGAAGCTTGGCCAGGCTCTGGTGGTTCTTCTTGCCAGGGTCCGGGTTGTTCTTGACGTAGGTGCGAAGCAGCCAGTCCTTTTCACCGAACAGCGTCAGCGCGGCGATCAGCGCGGCCAGCGCCGAGACGCCGAGGGCCAGCACGGCGTTGCGCACGGACTTGGGTGGCGGCGGCATCGGCGATCCGTCGGCAGCGAGGTTGGGCTTCGCTCGGCGACCGGCGAGACCCGGACGGGCCGGAGCGTCACCGTCGGCGGTGCTGCCCTTGTCGAAGGAGACCCGGCAACGGTCTTTGTCAGGGGTCGTCGGCTCGTCGTCCACCGGCGCAGTCTACGTGGCGCGCCCAGGGGCTGTGGACGAGTGGCGAGCCGTCCAGAGAGATGGCCTAGAGTCGCCACACGGCCGCTGAGTGCCGTCGACGCGGGAGGGACGCAGCCGATGGGATCACCGTCCGACGGCGCGCCCGAGCACGTCGACCTCTCGAAGGGCGACGACTCTGGCGGGCAGCCCGACGAGTCGTTCGACCCGTACCGCTTCGGCGCACCCGACGTCCCGCCGCCGCCGGAGTTCGCCCCGCCGGGTTACCGGCCGCCGCCCGGCTACCAGTACCCGCCGCCCGCACCGCAACAGGGCGCCGACGCGAACCCGCACGGGCCCTACCCGCCGTACCCGTACGGCACGAACGCGCCGGGCTACGGGCAACCGCCGGCGGGCTACGGGCAGGCACCCTACGGACAGCCGTACGGCGCGCCCTACGGCCAGGGCCTGCAGCCGGGGCAGTCCGGGCAGAGCAACGGCAAGGCCGTCGCCGCCCTCGTCCTCGGCATCGTCTCGATCGTGCTGTTCTGGACGACGATCCTCGACGCCATCTTCGTCATCCTGGCTCTGATCTTCGGGTTCCTGGGACTGAGCGACGCCGGCCGTCGCGGCGGACGAGGGCGCGGGCAGGCGCTGGCCGGGCTCATCTGCGCTGCGGTCGGCGCCGTGCTGGCCATCGTCTTCATCGTCGTCGTGGTGCACCTGGCCAACAAGTGTGGCGGTCTCGACAACCAGAACGATTCCGGGTTCCAGCAATGTCTGCGCGACAAGATCTGAATGCTCCCGTGAGTTCCTGGCAGGCACCGAACCCGGGCGAACCCTTCGACCCCAACGTTGCCGGCGCCCCGCCCCCTGGCTACGGCTACCCGGCGCCGTACGGATACCCGTCGCCGGGTTACGCGCCGTACGGCTACCCGCCGGCGCCCGGCTACCCGTCCTACGGCTATCCGAGCGCGCCGCGCGACCTCCGACCCGGTCTCGCCACAGCCTCCGCCGTGCTCGCCTTCGTCACCGCGGGTCTGCTCGTCCTCGCAGGCCTGCTGCTGTTCCTCGGCGGGGCGATCGCCGGCGACGTCGAGGACTCCTTCGACAGCGGCACGCACATCGGCCTCGAACTCGCCCTCGACGGGGTGGTGAACCTGGTCGCCGGCGGGCTGCTCATCGCCGGCGGGGTGATGCTCGTGGGGCGCAACCGGAACGGCCGGGTCCTGCTCTCGATCGGCGGCGGCATCGTGGTAGCCGCCGCGGTCTACTGGATCCTGCGCTTCGACGACATCAGCAGCGACAGCTGGGCCTTCGACGCCGTGATGTTCCTCGTCCTCACCGTGCTCGCGTTGTCCTTCGCCTGGTGCACGCCAGTCACCCGGTGGCTGCGGCACTAACCGTGCAGTTCAGCGCCGATCAGTAGCCGTTCGTCGTGGGTGCCGTCGTGGAAGTACGCCAGCCTGTCGATGCTGACCGGTTTTGATCCTCCTTTCGCGCCAAAGATTGGCCCGTCCCTAGCGGATGCCGGGTTGGCGATTGATACTCCTACCGGCGCCAGGTGGCGCGCCCGGTCGGCCACGGGGGTGGCGGGCTGAAGCCAAGGGGGAGCTCAACGTGCATGCGTTATTTCGTAAGTCGGTCGTGGTTGGGGCCACGTTGTCACTCGGGGCGGCGGGAATGGTGATGTTGGCCGGCAACGCGGCTGCCAGCTTCCCGTCGGCCACGAACGGACGAATCGTTTTCGACGGACTCGACCCGTCGACGGGTGTATCTCAGATCTATTCGATCAATCCGGATGGTTCCGCGATGGAGGCGCTCACGTCGGGTTCGAGCAACCTGGCTCCGGATGTATCGGCCGATGGCGCACATATTGCGTTCACCAGCGACCGGACCGGAAATGACGAGATCTGGGAGATGAACGCCGATGGCTCGGACCCGGTTCAGGTGACTCACGACGGGGCGTCGGACTACTACCCGACGTTCTCCCCGGACGGCACTCAGATCGCCTATCGGATGACGACGAGCAGCAATCCCGGAGACATCTTCGTTATTGCATCAGACGGCGGCGCAACCCCGACACAGTTGACCACCGCGCCCGGTCTGGACTCTGCCCCCGAGTGGTCGCCTGACGGCAGCACGATCCTGTTCCATTCCAGCCGTGATGATGCCAACCCGGCAACCTGCACCCAATGCGTCCAGTCGATCTACTCGACGCACCCCGATGGCAGCAGTCAGACCCGGTTGGTCTATGTCGCCGGCGAGCGCAATCGCTTCCCGAACTGGTCACCCGACGGCTCGCGGATCGTGTTCGAGCGCGACAGCAGCACCGACGCGAGCGGTACCGGCGAGATCTACACCGCCAACGCCGATGGGTCGAACCCGACCCTGTTCGCTCCTACGAGCGGCGCGTCCAACGACGAAGCACCGGACTTCTCACCCGACGGCACCCAGCTCGCGTGGGACGCGAACGGACATCTGCAGACTGCTCCGCTGAGCTCAACGGGCACGCCGATCACCATCGACACCCAAGGAGTCGTCGTCGGCAGCGTCGATTGGAGTGTCACCCCCACCATCACCCTGACGTCCGCCACGACCGTGAGCTCCTCACCCACTAGCTCGGTGTACGGCCAGCGAGTCGTCTTCACGGCCAAGGTCGCCTCGGCCGGCGGCGTCACCGCAGCCCCGACCGGGACGGTCACGTTCAGTGTCAACGGCACCCAGATCGGCAAACCGGTCACCGTCAGCCACGGAGTGGCGAAACTCGCCGCTTCGTCCGCACCCGCGGGTTCCGACACGATCGTCGCCAAATACAGCGGCGACGGCCAGCACACCGCCAGCCGCGCCACCGCGCAGCTGCAGGTCAGCCAAGCCCAGACGACGACTACTCCCTCGGTCGCCAACGGTGCGACCATCACCTACGGCCAGCCCGTCACCGCCACGATCAAGACCGTCGCGCCGAGCACAGCCGGTATCCCGGCCTCGGCGACCGGCGCGATCGCCTACATCGACGGCACCAGCACCGGCTCGCTGCGCGTCACCAGCGCGAAGGCCACTGTTCCAGTAGCACTGCTCACGGCCGGGAGTCATTCCGTGCAAATCTGCTACCAAGGAACATCGAACCTGGCATCCTCGTGCAGCAGCACCATCAACATCACCGTCGACCAGGCTGCCACCACCACAACTCTGACCAGCAGTGCCAATCCTGCCACCGTCGGGCAGAAGGTCACTCTGACCGCCAAGGTAGCGCCCCGCACGACCGGCACAGTCACCTTCTACGACGACTCCACCCCGATCGGGCAGGCGAACTTGTCCTACGGTGCCGCGCGTATCACCGTCCGCTTCTCCACGGCCGACACGCACCCGATCAGCGCCACCTTCAACGGCAACGACAACCTGCTCAGCTCGACCTCCAACACGATTTCTGAACAGGTCAACTGAACCGCGTTCGGACGGGCCCACCTCGCTGTACAGCGAGGTGGGCCCGTCTGTTCAGTACGGTTAACCGACCGCCAACGGGATGTCGAACAGGATGTGCCGGACGATCCACACGATGCCGTCGACACCGGCGAGCAGCAGCGCCAGGTAGGCGGTCTCCACGCTGCGGCCGGCCTCGCGGGCGCGCTGGCCGGCCATCCCGCCGAGGATGGCGGTCACGATCGCGAAGACGATCCCGCACACCACGATGCCGACGAACCCGCACACCAGGGCGAGGACGCCCACCGGGTCAGTGGGCGCCCGCTCGGCCTCCGGGTCAACCTCCGGATCGAACGACGTCATGCGCCCCCGACCCCGGTGCCCTGAACGACCAGCCCGGAGCGGTCCTCGCGTGCATCGACGTGCACGGTCTGCCCGTCGCGGACGGTGCCGGACAGCAGCTCGCGGGCGAGCGCGTCGCCGATCGAGGTCTGCACCAGCCTGCGCAGCGGCCGGGCGCCGTACAGCGGGTCGAAGCCGTTGAGCGCCAGCCACTCGCGGGCGGCGTCGGTGACGTCGAGCGTCAGCCGGCGGCCGGCCAGCCGGGCCTGCAGTGACGCGAGCTGGATGTCGACGATGAACGTGAGGTCGTCGGTGCTCAGCGCGTCGAACAGCACGACGTCGTCGAGCCGGTTGAGGAACTCAGGCTTGAAGTGCGCCCGCACCGTAGCCATCACCGCGTCCCGCTTGACGTCGTCGGGCAGGTCGGCGACGAGCGCCTGCGAGCCCAGGTTCGACGTCAGCACCAGCATGGTGTTGCGGAAGTCGACCGTGCGGCCCTGGCCGTCGGTCAGCCGGCCGTCGTCGAGGACGGCGAGCAGCAGATCGAAGACGTCGGGATGCGCCTTCTCGACCTCGTCCAGCAGCACGACGGTGTACGGGCGGCGCCGCACGGCCTCAGTCAGCTGGCCGCCCTCGTCGTAGCCGACGTAGCCGGGCGGGGCACCGACGAGGCGGGCCACCGAGTGCTTCTCGGAGTACTCGCTCATGTCGATGCGCACCATGGCGCGCTCGTCGTCGAACAGGAAGTCGGCCAGCGCCTTGGCCAGCTCGGTCTTGCCGACGCCGGTGGGGCCGAGGAACAGGAACGAGCCGGTCGGCCGGTTGGGGTCAGAGATGCCGGCGCGGGCTCGCCGGACCGAGTCAGACACGGCCTGTACCGCGGCCCGCTGGCCGATGACCCGGCGGCCCAGCTCGTCCTCCATGCGCAGCAACTTGGCGGTCTCGCCCTCGAGCAGCCGACCGGCCGGGATGCCGGTCCAGGCCGCGACGACCTCGGCGATGTCGTCGGCGGTGACCTGCTCCTTCACCAGGACGTCCCCGTGCGGCTGCGACTCGGCCTCACTGGCCGTGTCGAGCTCCCTCTCCAGGACGGGCAGCTCGCCGTACTGCAGGCGGGAGGCGGTCTCGAGGTCGCCGTCGCGCTGGGCCCGCTCGATGCGGACCTTCAGCGCCTCGACCTGCTCCTTGAGCTCGCCGACCCGGTTCAGACCGGTCTTCTCGCGCTCCCACCGCGCGTTCAGCGCGTCGAGGCTCTCGGTCAGGTCGGCCATCTCGGCGCGCAGTTTGGCCAACCGCTGGACCGACGCCGGGTCCTTCTCCTTCTCCAGCGCCAGCTCCTCCATCGTCAGCCGCGTCTTGGCTCGCTCGAGCTCGTCTATCTCGACGGGCCGGGAGTCGATTTCCATCCGCAGCCGGCTGGCCGCCTCGTCGACGAGGTCGATCGCCTTGTCGGGCAGGAAGCGGGAGGAGATGTAGCGATCGGACAGCGTCGCGGCCGCGACCAGGGCGCCGTCGCTGATGTCGACGCGGTGGTGCGCCTCGTAGCGGCCGTTCAGGCCGCGCAGGATCGCAACCGTGTCCTCGACGGACGGCTCGGCCACGAGGACCTGCTGGAAGCGGCGCTCGAGAGCCGGGTCCTTCTCGATGTGGTCGCGGTACTCGTCGAGCGTCGTGGCGCCGACCAGGCGCAGCTCACCGCGGGCAAGCATCGGCTTGAGCATGTTGCCGGCATCCATGGCGCCCTCACCGGTGGCTCCGGCGCCGACGACGGTGTGCAGCTCGTCGATGAAGGTGATGACCTGCCCGCCGGAATCCTTGATCTCGGTCAGGACGGCCTTCAACCGTTCCTCGAACTCTCCTCGGTACTTCGCGCCGGCGATCATGGCGCCGAGGTCCAGCGAGATCAGCTTCTTGCCGCGCAGCGACTCGGGCACGTCGCCCTCGACGATGCGCTGGGCCAGGCCCTCCACGACGGCGGTCTTGCCGACACCCGGCTCCCCGATGAGGACGGGGTTGTTCTTCGTCCTTCTCGACAGCACCTGCACGACGCGGCGTATCTCGGCGTCGCGCCCGATCACCGGGTCGATCTTGCCGGCCCGGGCGGCCTCGGTGAGGTCGTTGCCGTACTTCTCGAGCGCCTGGAAGGTGCCCTCGGGGTCGGCCGAAGTGACGTGCTGCGACCCGCGCACGGACTCGAGCGCGTCGGACAGCGCGGCGCTCGTGGCACCGTGCTGGCGCAGCACCTCACTGGCGTCGCTGCTCTGCTCAGCCAGAGCGAGCAGCAGGTGCTCGGCGCTGACGTACTCGTCGCTGCGGGCGCGGGCCGCCCGCTCGGCCGCGCCGAGCACGGCCAGCATGCTGCGCGAGGTCTGCGGCGCCGCCACCGAGGACCCGCTCGCCGAGGGCAGCTCGTCGACCAGGCGCGCCAGGTCGGCGCGCACGGCGAGCGGGTCGGCGCCGACCGCCTGCAGCAGCGGCCGGGTCAGTGTCTCCGGGTCGTCGAGCAGCGCGACCGCGAGGTGGGTGTCCTCGACGGTCGGGTTGCCCTTCTCGGCCGCCTGCTTGACGGCGCTGTTCACGGCCTGGGTGCTGCGGGTCGTCATGTCCATGGTTCATCGTCTCCTACATCCGGGGATCCGATGACACAACGGAAGGCAAGTTGAGTCTGTTCCGCTCAACTCCTCAGTATCGTCAGAACGCCCCTTTACGCCCCAGGACGGCGAAGACGGTGCGGAATAGGATGCTGAGGTCCAGCCCCAGGCTCCAGTTCTCGACGTAGTACAGGTCGAAGCGGACGGCGTCCTCCCACGTCGTCTCCGACCGTCCGCTGATCTGCCACAGACCGGTGACACCGGGCTTGACCATCAGCCGGCGGCGAGCGGAGCCGGTGTAGTGCGAGTCGATCGCGGCCAGGGGGCGCGGACCCACGAGCGACATGGAGCCGGACATCACCTGGAAAAGCTGCGGCAGCTCGTCGATCGACAGCTTGCGCAACCAGCGGCCCACCGGGGTGATCCGCGGGTCGTGGCGGATCTTGAACAGCACTCCGCCACCGTCCTGCTCGTTGAGCTCGAGGATCTCGTCGCGGCGGCTCTCGGCGTCGCTGTGCATCGAGCGGAACTTCAGGATATTGAACTCTTCGCCGTTGAGCCCGAGGCGGCGCTGGCGGAAGAAGACCGGCCCGCGGCTGCTGGTCTTGATGGCTATCGCGGTGACCAGCAGGATCGGCGCGGTCAGGCTCAACACCACCAAGGCGACTGCGAAGTCGACCGCCCGTTTGACCAGTCGCGGGAGCCGACCGAGCTGCGGCTGCTCGAGCCACACCAGGGGCAAGCCCTCCACCGGGCTGACGTGCACCCTGCTGCCGGCAATCTCGGTGAGGGCAGGAGCGATGACGAGTCCGCGGCTGGTGCCCTCGAGCTGCCAGCCGAGCTCGCGGACCGCCCGTGGGCCCAGCCCGCTGCCGGTGACCGCAACGACGTCGGCGTCCACGGCCGCAGCGTGCTCGGCGGCCTGCAGGACACCTCCCAACACGGGGACGGCCGGTGCCAGTTGGCTCCCGACGGGGGCGTCCTCGACACAGGCACCCACCAGCAGCAGACCGGCGTTGGGGGCTCGCATCGTCGTGTCGAGCAGATGCAACACGGAGTCGGTCGTGCCGACAGCGAGGATGCGGTAGGCCCACTCCCCCTGCACACGACGACGGTTGACGTAACGGCGTACTGCAGTACGTCCAAGGACGAGGAAGAACGCGCCGAGCGGGATCACCCCGATGACGTAACCCCGGGCTACCGGCGTCTTGGTGACGTAGCAGGCGACAGCCAGGACGCTGAGGGTGATGGCGCTGGCCTGGAGCACTCGCTTGAGCTCTTCAGGACCAGTGCCGAGGTGCCGAATTTCATACCCACCAGCGGCCTGAAGGGCAACTGCCCAACCCGCGGCAATCGCAGCCCCAACGCCCACATAGCCAACGGGTGTAACGAAATTCGAGTCGGTGCCGAAACGCAACCAGTAACCGAGCACGGTAGCCAGCAGAATGGCGCCGAAATCAGCGGTAAGCAGCAGTAACCGATAGGTGAGCGTCCACGCCGGCTGGCGAAGAATCTCGGTGGCGTCCGGCCCCAGGGCGGCTGCATCCGCAACCGGCAGCTCGGCCGTTCGTGCGTGCACTTGCACTTGCACTTGCGTCATAGTCGCGCCCTTCCCCCCGCAGCAGCACTAGCTGCCGCCCGAAGGGTAAGCGAGGAATGCAACGCGCACATGTCGAAAAGAGGACCGCGTCGTGACCTCAACCGCGCTGGTGGTGTGTTCCGGGGGTTGTCGGCGTCTGCTCCCTGACGAACGTGGGACGATTCACTCGACGATGGGAGAGAGCGTGCCCGACGATCGAGGGCCGAGTCGCAACGGCCGGACGTTGCGTCGACTACGGCGGTGGGCCCGGCACACCCCCAACGGCGAGATCGCGCTGACCATGGTGTGCGTCGGCGTCGCTCTGGTGTTCATCGCCGGTATCGCAGCCTTCGCGGTCTTCTGACCTTCAGCCACAGCTCTGGTCACGCACCGCCACCGACAACGGCCGGATGAGCGGCTGTCGCAGCACGGTCGGCGCTCCCGTGCCCGCGGGCTCGATGAAGTGCAGGACGAGCGTCCGAGCCTTCCCGCGCGGCATCTCCACGTCGGCGTAGAAGACCGGGTGGCCCTGTTCGCTGCCCTCCCCGACGAGCGCGCGCTTGCCGTCGAGCGTCGCCGATTGCAGGAAGGCGCCGGTCGTGCCGTAGTAGTACACACCGAGCCGGGTGTCGCCCTTGCCCGTCCGGTACGGCGGATGGTCGTTGCGCTCGATGACGTACGGCGGCAGGCCGGTCGGCGCGGTGTTGGTCAGCGTCACGGTGACCGTGACCAGGCGGCGCTGCCCGCAGCCGGTGCGCGTCCAGGTCAGCCGTCGGTCGAGGTAGTAGTCGAGTTTGTTGCCGGCTCCGTTGTTCACGACCAGGTTGACATAGGGCCCGGCGCTGGGCAGAACCGCTCCGGATAGTGACGTCTGCTGCAGGTCGGCCTCGACGCCCGGCGCCGCGCTGTAGACGAGCAGCCGCCGCTGGGCACCGGCCTTGCCGCCTGCCCTGACCAGCGCGGTGGTACTCCCCCGGAAGTCCAGGATCTTGTCGCTGGCCGCCCGCGCGACTGCGAGCAGCACCTTCTTGCGCTGACCGGGATTGGCCGAGTACCGGGCGTAGAGCGTCTGCTGGGTGAACTGCACGATGTTGCTCGCGCTGATCACGGTCTTGTCGGGCAGCGTGGCCGGCCCGGTGACCGCGAGCAGGTAGGACAGCGCCTCCGGATCGACGGCCAGCGCTCCGTCGAGTCGCTGCCCGGTCTTGCGTTGCCACATGGCCGCCCAGATGCGCGCGGCGTACGGGAAGTGTGCGCTGCTGTTGCTGTCGACGTACTCGTCGTAGGGCTTGCTGCGCGACCAGAGCTGGTTATACGCGGCCCCGAAATCCAGGCCGCTGGACACCCCGGTGAGGTAGGAGTCCGACTCGAAGCGTTCGATAGTGATCGTGCCGCGGTCGGCGCGCAGGATCGCGAAGGCGCCGGGCAGCCCGCCGGTGCCGCGGGCCTCGGCGTCGGTCTGGAACCCGACGAAGTAGCGCTTGACGCCGTCCGCGCCGAGCATCGGCGGGGCGATGCGCGTGGCGAGGTCGGCCGAGCGCAGGGTCTTGCCCAGCGACAGCATCTGCGTCAGCAACTGGGTGCGCGCGGAGTCCACCGGGCCGAGCCATGTCGAGGTGGGCCGCGCTGAGATGCGGGCGGTCGCCCGGGTCATGGCGCGGTCGGCGGTGTGCAGGCTGGGCGCGATGGCCTGAATACGCGCGAGGTCGATGGAACCGTCGGACTCTCGCAGGGCGGACGGGTCGAGCTCCCGCGTGGCCGTGATGACCTGCGGGAGCACCTGCGTGCCGAGAACGTTGACCTGGTCGGTGATCGTGCGCACCGTCTTCAGCGGCGCGCCGCCGGCCGGTAGGTCGGCAGCCAGCGCCCAGACCGGTCCCGCGGTGTACGTGCGCGCCGTGCCGGCGTGGCCGGCGATCTGGCGTGCGGTGGCGCGCGCCGCGTCGAGCTTGCCCGCCGAGATCTGCACCCGCAGCTGGCGCACCTCGTCGCGAACCGCCTCCAGCTGGCGCCGCGCCAGCAGCGCCGTGACGACCAGGTAGACACCGGCGAGCAGGATGAGTCCGCCGACGATGACCATCGCCAGGCCCACGCGGCGCCGTCTCTGTAGCCGCCGGCGGGACACCCGCCGGTGCCGCCGGCGCCCTGTGGTGCCGGGTGCAGTGCTGCTGGGTGCGCCGGTGCTGGGGTCGCCGCGCCAATCCGGCCCGACGAACGGGTCAGGGTTCGGCGTGTCCTGCGCTGGCTGCTCGTTCTCGTCAGTCATGTGCAGACGCAACGAGGACGGCCCGGGAGCCGGGCCGTCCTCGTTGAGCAGGTACTGAAGATCAGATGCTGACCTTGCGGCGCTTGCCGGCCATCAGGAGCAGGCCGCCGCCGACGAGCAGGACGAGACCAACCGCGCCGATGCCGATGACGGCGACGCCGGTGTTGCTCAGGCCACCACTCCCGCTACCGCTGCCACCACCGTTGGTGCTGCCACCGTTACTGAGGGTGACCGCGTCAACGCCGCTGCCACCGGAGGCGGTGAGCGTCTCCGGCAGGGTTCCGTTCGGGCAGGTGATCGGGAACGACGTGGAGAAGCCGCCATCCGAGCCCGCGGTCACGGCGGCGCTGTCACCGTTGCTGTCGGTGACGTTCACCGTCTCGCCCGGCTTGTAGTTGGCTCCGGTGACGGTGATCGAGCCACCGCACGTCGGGGTGCCTGAGGTTGTGACGACTGGTGCCACACCGTCGGGGTAAGCACCCGCGGACGACGCGAAGAACAACCCCGCGATGAGCATTGCCAGGACGCCGATGAGCGCTGCGACCGGCTTCTTAGAAGCTGACATTGGTACTTCCGCCTTCACGTGTGGTTCGGTGCCGGACCGTGCCTGGACGTGCTGCCCGCTGAAGGATAGCTGATCATAAGGTGGTCGTGAAGTCAAAGGGACAAACTCATGATCGAGTGTCAGCCGCGAACGTACCGCGGCCCGTGTCAAAAGGCGCCAGTGTTTCAAAAGGCACCCTTGCGCCCGAGTACCGCGAAGACGGTCCGGAACAGAATGCTCAGGTCCAGACCCAAGCTCCAGTTCTCGACGTAGTACAGATCGAAGCGGACGGCGTCCTCCCACGTCGTCTCGGAGCGCCCGCTAATCTGCCAGAGGCCGGTCACTCCCGGACGCACGAGCAGGCGCCGCCGCGCCGAGCCGGTGTAGTGCGAGTCGATGGCCGCCAGCGGGCGCGGACCGACCAGCGACATGGTGCCGGTGACGACGTGCACCAGCTGCGGGATCTCGTCGATCGACAGCGCGCGCAGCCAGCGTCCGACGGGGGTGACGCGGGGGTCGTGTCTGATCTTGAACAGCACGCCGCCGCCGTCCTGCTCGTTCAGCTCGAGGATCTCGTCGCGTTGGCTCTCGGCGTCGACGTACATCGAGCGGAACTTCAGGATGTTGAACTCGGCGCCGTTGAGGCCGAGCCGGCGCTGGCGGAAGAACACCGGGCCACGGCTGGTCGTCTTTATGGCCAAGGCCGCGACTGCGAGGATAGGTGCCGCGAGCACCAGTGCCACGGTGGCGCCGACGAGGTCGAGGCTGCGCTTGACCAGGCGGGGCAACCGACCCAGGCGTGGTTGTTCGAGCCAGACGAGGGGCAGCCCCTCCACCGGGCTGACGTGCACGCGGCTGCCGGCGATCTCGGTCAGCGCAGGGGCCATGACGAGGTCGCGGTTGGTGCCTTCCAGCTGCCAACCCAGCTCGCGGACGGCCCGCGGCCCGAGCCCGCTACCAGTCACTGCGACAACGTCGGCCTGCACGGCCGCGGCATGCTGGGCCGCCTCGAGCACCCCGCCCAGCACCGGCACCCCGTCGGCGATGTCGCTGCCCACGGGCGCGTCCTCGACGCAGGCCCCGATGAGGCGCAGGCCGGCATTGCGGGCCCGGTTGGTGGTGTCGAGCAGGTGCTTGACGGATTCGGTCGTGCCCACCGCCAGGATGCGGTAGACCCATTCGCCGCGGTCACGCCGTCTGTTCGCATAGCGGCGCACTCCGGCGCGTCCGCAGATGATCAGCAGGGCGCCCACCGGGATGACGCCGATGACGTATCCGCGGGCCACGGGGGTCTTGGTGACGTAGCAGCCGATCGCGAGCACGCTCAGGGTCAGCCAACTGGCCCGGAACACCCGCTTGAGCTCCTGGGGGCCGGTGGCCAGGTGCCGGATCTCGTATCCGCCGGAGGCCTGCAGAGCAACGGTCCAGCCGATCGCGATCGCGAGCCCGAGGACCAGGTAGTCGACGGGCCTGATGTCGGAGGAGCCCGCCCCGAAGCGCAGCTCGTAACCCAGGATCATGGCCAGGATGATGGCGCAGAGATCGATGGTGATCAGGACCAGCCGGTATTGCACCGTCCACAGTGGTTGCTTGGTGACCGTTGCGATGGCGGCGGTCACGGGTCCCGCTGTCGGCGGGGCGGGCGTCGTCAACTCGCTGAAGGCAGCGGCGTGCAGCTGGGTCACCGGCACCTCCGTCCGCGTCTCATCCCGTCGCTACGGCGTGAGTTCAATTAAGCTAACACGAATCATACGATCTGGCACCGGGTGTCGACGCTCAGGTGCCGCGGCCGCCGGCAGGTACCCTGCCGAGAGTGACTCCGCTGTGAGATTTCCGCTGTGAGAGGGCGACCCCTTGGACCTCCGTGACTACCTGCGAGTGCTGCGCAAGGGCTGGCCGTTGATCCTGGCCCTTGTCGTGCTCGGCCTCGCGGCGGGGATCGGGCTGACGCTCGCGACGACGAAGGTCTATCAGGCGAACGTGCAGGTCTTCGTGGCCACGACGGGCAACGGCGACACCAGCCAGCTGGCCCAGGGCAACCAGTACGTCCAGCAGCAGGTGCAGTCCTACACCAGCTTCGCCAACAGCCCCGCCGTAACGGAACCGGTGATCCGCAGCCTGGGGCTCAACCTCACCCAATCCGGCCTGGCGGCCAAGATCACCGCCGACGCGCCGTTGAACAAGGTGCTCATCAACCTGCACGTCGTCGACCGCAACCCGCGTACCGCGGCCCGGCTGGCCAACGCAGTTGCCAGCCAGTTCAGCACCGCCGTGCAGAACGCCGCGCAGACCAGCTCCGGTGACAAACCGGTCGTCAAGCTGACGGTCATCCACCCGGCCGCCATCCCCGGGGTGCCGATCACGCCGCACAAGGTGCTGAACATCGGGCTCGGCTTCGTCGTCGGCCTGTTGATCGGTGTCGGGGTGGTCGTGCTGCGCGACGTGCTCGACAACACCGTCAAGGGTGGACAGGATTTCGAGGCACTCGGCGTCCCGACGATGGGTTTCATCCCGTTCGACAAACGTACGTCGACGTCACCGATCGCGTTCCGTGGCGACCCGAACAGTGCCCGCTCCGAGGCGTATCGGCAGATTCGCACCAACCTGCAGTTCGTCGACGTCGACAACCCACCGAAGATCATCTCGGTGACGTCGGCGATGCCGGGCGAGGGCAAGTCGACGACATCGCTGAACCTGGCCGCCGCACTGGCCGAAGCCGGCTCCCGCGTCTGCCTGATCGAGGCCGACCTGCGGCGCCCGTCCCTGTCCCGAGTCCTGGGACTGGTTGGCGACGTCGGGTTCACCACCGCCCTGATCGGCAAGACACCGGTCGAGGAGGTCTTGCAGAACGCCGGGCAGAACCTCGCGGTGCTCACGTCCGGGCCGATCCCGCCCAACCCCAGCGAGTTGCTCATCACCGCGCACGCCCGGGAGATCATCCAAGAGGTCGCGCGACACGTCGACTTCGTCGTGATCGACACCCCGCCGCTGCTTCCTGTCACCGACGGCGCGACCGTTGCCACGCTTGCTGACGCGACGTTGCTCGTCTGCCGTGGCGGCAAGACGACCCACGAGCAGGCCGAGCGTTCGGTCGACGCGTTGGAGAAGGTGGGTCGGCGTCCCGTCGGCGTCGTGCTCAATGCGGTCACCCGCGGCCGCGGCTCCTACAGCTACGAGTACGGCTACTACTACACAGCGAAGACAGCCGCGACGTCCGGAGCCGCCGGCGAACGGCCGAACCGGATGGCGCGCACGTCCGCCGGTGTGGCTGGTGGGCGGACCGACCCGGACGACCCCGGCACCGACGGTGGCTCACTGAGCTTCTTCTCCGACCCCGTGGAACCTGTCGCTCCGGTCATCTCGGCGTCGGACGAAACTGTCGCCGGGTCGGCTATGCCACGACCGCGACCAGACGTCGACACCGACGGTTCCGGCCTGCCGCACGGCAGCGATACCTGGCAGCCGCCCGAGGACCGGCTGACGAATGGCACTCACCGCGCCGGGGAGCCCTCGGAGTACGAGGCACGCTGAGCGTATTTCTGACGGGACTCAGCGTTCGAGCCCCAGCACCGCGACGGTTCGATCGATGCTGTCGCTGATCTGTGCGCCGGTGCGCCGGGCAACGTCCATCGCGGCGCCGAACGGGTCGGCGATGTTGTCCTGGCCCGGCGCGGCCGCGCCGGCCACGCCTCGCTGCGCTGCGACCTCGAGCACCCGCGCCCGCAGCTGCTCGGCCGTCGGGCTCCG
This sequence comes from uncultured Jatrophihabitans sp., assembly GCF_964244045.1. NCBI lineage: Bacteria > Bacillati > Actinomycetota > Actinomycetes > Jatrophihabitantales > Jatrophihabitantaceae > Jatrophihabitans > uncultured Jatrophihabitans sp. The sequence goes on from NZ_CAXTHK010000040.1 coordinate 19,453, forward strand.
CGGCGCCGCGCCGACGAACCCACCGAGCCGCGCGAATTCGCGCAGCGTGAAGGTGCGCCGGAACGCCAACGGAGCGAGCCGCAGCACACCCGCCCGGTGCTCGCTGTCCGCGGTGAGCACGAGATGCGCGCTCTCGGCCATCGCCGCAGTGAGGCGGCTGGCGGTGTGCCCATCCGGGTTCCCGCCCAGCTCACGCAGCACCGCCGCCGACGGTAGATCCATCGGGTAACCGGTGAGACCGGCGGTGCCGGCGCTGCCGGCCCGCACCGGCGACCCGGCGGCGACGCGGCTCAGGAACAGCCGCTCGGCCATCGGCGATCGGCAGATGTTTCCCGTACATACGAACAGCACGTCGAATGACACGACTACCAGCCTGTCATCTCTACTATCAGCCTGTGCAGCGCCTCTCGTCCTGGTTGGTCGTCCTGCTGGCGGTGGCGGTGTTCGCCGCGGCCGGCTACGTGATCACCAAGAAGGACCCCGTCCCGGACGCCGGCACCGTTCTGCCGGTCCCCGCCGCATCGGCGCCGCTGTCGTCCGGCGCCGGCGGGTCGACGTCGTCGGCCGCCGGCAAGGTCGTTGCCTTCCTCGGCGACGACTGGACCTCCGGCGTCGGGGCGTCGACGAAGGCGAAACGCTTCACCAGCCTGCTCGCCGGACAGCTCGACTTCGTGGAGAAGAACTTCGGCCGCGACGGCAGCGGGTACGCGAAGTCCGGCGGTGCGGACGGTGCCTACGACTCCCGGGTCGACGATGTGGCGGCGGCCAAACCCGACGTCGTCATCGTCTCGGGTGGGCGCAACGACACGGCCGACTACCTGCCCACCTTGCGTGCTCGGATCAAGGCGCTGTTCGCGGACCTGCACGACCGGCTGCCGAACGCGACGCTCATCGCGCTCGCGCCGATGTGGGGCGACAGCGAGCCCCCGGCGGACCTCGAGCCGGTAGCTGCCGCCGTCAAGCAGTACGTGCAGGCAGCCGGGGGCACCTACCTAGACCTCACCGATCCGGTCCGCGGGCACCCCGAGTTCATGGACGATGACGCCGACCCCAACAACAAGGGGTACGCCGCCATCGCCACGGCGTTGGCTCCGAAGATCCGCAGCCTGCTGGGCTGAGCGGTCCTGCCCGTCAGCGGCGCTGGGTCTTTGCCTGTCAGCGGCGCTGGGGGCGCCAGACGACGAGCGCCGTCGACGGGCCGCGGCGCGCGATCAGCTCAGCGTGGGCGTGATCCAGCTCGGTGGCCAGCTCGGCGACCCGCTGCTGCAGCGCCTCGACGTGCGATTCGAGCTCGATGATGCGCTTGATACCGGCGAGGTTCACGCCCTCGTCCTGGGACAGCCGCTGCACCTCGCGCAGCAGCGCGACATCGCGGGCCGAGTAGCGGCGGCCGCCGCCGACGGTGCGTCCCGGGGTCACCAGCCCCAACCGGTCGTACTGACGCAGCGTCTGCGCGTGCATACCGGCCAGCTCGGCCGCAACGGAGATCACGAACACCGGAGCGTCCTCGGGGAGCTCGCCGTGGATCCGGCGCCGCTCACGCATGGTCGGCTCCACCCGAGGTTGCGCGGAGCGCGGCGGTGATGTCCGGGCGCGGGTCGTCGGGCTGTGCGGCAGCGAACGCCTGCAACGCCGCTCGGGCGTCGTCGCCGACCCGCTGCGGCACCGCGACCTCCACGGTGACCAGCAGATCGCCCGGGCCGGCCTTCGCCGGCACGCCGCGCCCGCGGACTCGCAAGGTGCGCCCGCTCGGGGTGCCGGGCGCAACCTTGAGCGCGACCGACCCGTCCAGTGTCGGCACCCGCAAGGTGGTGCCGAGCGCCGCCTCGACGAACGACAGGGGAACAGTCAATGTCAGGTCGTCGCCGCTGCGACCGAACAGGGCGTGCGGACGCACGTGCACCGTGACGTACAGATCGCCGGCCGGGCCGCCGTTGCCGCCGGGTGACCCCTTGCCCGTGACCCGGATCCGCGAACCATCACGAATTCCGGTCGGAATGCGCACCGTGATCGTGCGGGTCTTCGTGGTGGACCCGGTGCCCCGGCACTCCGGGCACGGGTCGTCGACGAGCTGACCGGAACCCCGGCAGTCGCGGCACGGTTCGCTGAACCCGAAGCCGCCCTGATTTGACGTGGTCGAGCCGGACCCGCCACACGTCGGACAGGTTCGGGGGCTCGTACCAGGACGTGCGCCGTTACCGTGACAGGTGTTGCACACACCAGGGGATGACAGCTTGAGCGGCAACGTCGTGCCACGTACCGCCTCGTCGAAGTCGAGGGTCATCTCGGCGCTGACGTCCTGTCCACGGCGCGGCCCTGCGGAGGTGCTGCGACCCGTACGTGACGCGCTCGAATTCGGACCGAATAAACCGTCGAACAGGTCACCGAGATTGCTCCCGGCACCCGAACCGCCGAACAGGTCGGACATGTCGAACGATGTCGAACGACCCCCGGTTCGGCCGCCCCCACCCATCCCGCCGAAGCCACCGGGGAAGCCGCCGCCGCCCGCGAACAGCGTGCGGGCCTCGTCGTACTCCTTGCGCTTCTGCGGGTCGGACAGCACGTCATAGGCCTCGGAGACCTCTTTGAACCGGCCCTCCGCGGCGGCGTCACCAGGGTTCTTGTCCGGGTGCAATTCCTGTGCGAGCTTGCGGTACGTCTTCTTGATGTCGGCAGCCGACGCATCCTTGGCGACGCCGAGCGCCTTGTAGTAGTCCTTCTCGATGTAGTCCTTGGTGCTCAACGCTCGTGTCACCTCCTTCGTCACCAGGTCGGGCCTGCGGGCGACCCTCCCCTGTCAGCTCACCGGTGGTTGGTTGCCTTCGGCTTCATCGTTCAGTGGGGTGGCTGAAGTCCCAGCTGGGACTTCCGCTGTTGACTCGCTCGTCGCTGCGCCTTCGGTTGAGTTTCCGCTCGATGCGGGGTCGCTGACGCCGACCATGGCGGGGCGCAGCAGGCGGTCGCCGACGGTGTAGCCGGGGCGCATGACGGTGGTGCAGGTCGGCACGGTGACGTCGCTGCTCTCGTCGTGCAGCACGGCCTCGTGACGGGACGGGTCGAACGGGTCGCCGACCTCGCCGAAAGCTGTCAGTCCGAGCTTCGTAGTGACGCTCTCGAGCTTGTCGGCCACCGCCTTGAGCGGGCCGGTCAGGTCGTCGTGCGCCTTGGCCCGCTCGAGGTCGTCGATGACAGGGAGCAGCTCGCCCAACACCCGCGCGACCGCTGCGTCGCCCGCCTGCAACCGGTCACGCTCGGCGCGTTTGCGGTAGTTGGCGTACTCGGCCTGGACGCGCTGCAGGTCGGCGGTGCGCTCGTCGAGCAGGCTGGCGGCCACGGTCGGCGCAGCCTCCCCGACGACCTCCGCCGCGACTGCGACCTCGTCCGCCACCACAGCAGTGCCAGTGGCGTCCCGTTTCACCTTGCGGTTGTCCGTGAACCGGATGGGTGGCTCCTCGGGTTCGCGCGGATCGCCTGCCGAAGTCACTTGTTCTCTCCGGAGGTCTCCGGGCCCTCGTCCACGACCTCGGCGTCGACGACACCGTCGTCCTCGGCGCTCGCCTTGGTGAAGTCAGGTCCCGCCCCGGCAGCGCCCTCGGCACCCTCGCCCGTTGCCTGCGCCGCCGCGTACATGGCGCCACCGGCTTCGGAGGCGATGCGGGAGACGTTTTCCTGGGCCGCCTTGATGGCCTCGAAGTCGGCGCCCTCGAGCGTCTTCTTCAGCTCCTCGACCGCGGACTGGAGCTCGCCGCGCTTGTCCTCGGGCAGCTTGTCGCCGTTTTCGGCCAGGAACTTCTCGGTCGTGAACTGCAGGCCCTCGGCGGTGTTGCGGATCTCGGCCTCGTCGCGGCGGCGCTTGTCCTCCTCGGCGTGCGCCTCGGCGTCCTTCATCATCCGATCGATCTCGTCCTTGGACAGGCCCGAACCACCGGTGATGGTCATGCCCTGTTCCTTGTTGGTGGCGAGGTCCTTGGCGTGCACGTTGACGATGCCGTTGGCGTCGATGTCGAAGCTGACCTCGATCTGCGGCACGCCACGCGGCGCCGGCGGCAGCCCGGTCAGCTCGAACATGCCGAGCTTCTTGTTGTAGGCCGCGATGTCGCGCTCACCCTGATAGACCTGGATCTGCACGCTGCCCTGGTTGTCGTCGGCGGTCGTGAAGATCTCCGAACGCTTCGTCGGGATCGTGGTGTTGCGCTCGATCAGCTTGGTCATGATGCCGCCCTTGGTCTCGATGCCGAGACTCAGCGGGGTGACGTCGAGCAGCAGGACGTCCTTGACCTCGCCCTTGAGGACGCCGGCCTGCAGGGCGGCGCCGACCGCGACGACCTCGTCGGGGTTGACGCCCTTGTTGGGCTCCTTGCCGCCGGTGAGCTCCTTGACCAGATCGGACACGGCCGGCATGCGGGTGGAACCACCCACGAGCACGACGTGATCGATCTTGCCGACGCTGATGCCGGCATCCTTGACGACGTTGTTGAACGGCGCTTTGGTGCGCTCGAGCAGGTCCGAGGTGATCTTCTGGAACTCGGCGCGCGAGAGGGTCTCGTCCAGGAACAGTGGGTTCTTCTCGGCGTCCTGGGTGATGTAGGGCAGGTTGATGCCGGTCGAGTTCGAGCTGGACAGCTCGATCTTGGCCTTCTCGGCAGCCTCGCGCAGGCGCTGCATGGCCATCTTGTCCTTGGTCAGGTCGATACCGTGCCCGCTGCGGAACTTGTCGACCAGCCAGTCGACGATGCGCTGGTCCCAGTCGTCGCCGCCTAGGTGGTTATCGCCGTTGGTGGCCTTGACCTCGATGACCCCGTCGCCGATCTCGAGCAGCGAGACGTCGAAGGTGCCGCCGCCGAGGTCGAACACGAGGATGGTCTGCTCGGCGTCGCCCTTGTCGAGCCCGTAGGCCAGCGCGGCCGCGGTGGGCTCGTTGACGATCCGCAGGACGTTGAGGCCCGCGATCGTCCCGGCCTCCTTGGTGGCCTGGCGCTGGGCGTCGCTGAAGTACGCCGGGACGGTGATGACGGCGTCGGTGACGTCTTCACCGAGGTAGGACTCGGCGTCGCGCTTGAGCTTCTGCAGCACGCGCGCGCTGATCTCCTGGGGGGTGTAGCCCTTGCCGTCGATCTTGACCGACCAGTCGCCTTCGCCGATGTGGCGCTTGACCGAACGGATCGTGCGATCGACGTTCGTCACCGCCTGACGCTTGGCGACCTCGCCGACCAGGACCTCGCCGTTCTTGGCGAACGCGACGACGCTCGGCGTCGTGCGGGCGCCCTCGGCGTTCGCAATGACCTCCGGCTCGCCGCCGCTGAGGACGGCGACGGCGGAGTTGGTGGTTCCGAGGTCGATACCGACCGCTCGTGCCATGTCTGGTGCTCCTTCGTATGGGTCGTGCTGGGATGTCTGGCGGTTAGCGCTACTCGTTCGAGAATGCTCGGACGATGGTGCTCATGTCAAAAGAACTGAGCCTGGTCGGCTCAACTTCCCCAGCTGGCTGTGACCTGCATCACGCCGACGTGCTTAGCGCAGCGGTTGGGTGACGTCGCCGCGCAGCGTGTAGGTGCCCGGCAGGCGGGTGATGACCGTCGTCCACCCCAGCCCGTCGTCCTGCACCTTGGCTGCGCTGTTCGGCCGCTGCGCGATGTCTGCGGTGAGGAACTTCGAGTACCGCACCCGCACCGGGAACCGGCAGGCGCACGGCACTGAGATCACCATCGTGGCCTGCCCGGCCGAGACCAGGGTCTGCGGCAGCGCGACGATCGGCGTGGCGTGCGAGACGCGGTACAGCACCCAGCCGCCCTGCCTGCTGACCTCAGTGAGGTAGGGCAGGCCGCCGTCCTTGACCAGCTGGTACTCAGGCGCGTCGGTATCGGCGTCGACGTTGTAGGCGACGTAGCCCACCGCATTGTTGTCGAGCCAGATCTTGTAGCTCGTGGCGTCGAGGCGCTTCTCGTCCTCGAGGATCGCGTTGAGCTTGTGCTGCTCCTGGGTCTCGTATCCGCCGGCCAACGCCGTGTGCGGCAGCAGCGCGTACGCCGCGGTGTGGATCTGCGGGTCCTGAACCACCTCGAGGCGGTAGTTCGCGCGACCCGGCACGCGGTCGAGTTGCGTGATCAACGGGCGGTAGTAGGACGAGGACGCAGCGGGCCGGCTCGAGTGCAGCAGGTCGGTGGTGGTCGCGTAGGCGGCGCAGGCCAGCGCCGGCGTCAGAGCCAGGGCGACGAGGCGCGGGCGGGCGACCGCGGTGGCCACCACGGCCACCGGCAGGCACAGCCACGGCAGTCGGCTGAAGTTGGAGCCCAGCCCGTTCGGGATGATCCACACGAGCGGGGCGGCGAGCGCGGTGCACCACAGCGCGACGCGTACCGCTGGAGCCGGTCGAGCAAGGAGCATGAACAGCGCCGCCAAGCTGGCCAGCAGTGCCGACTGCACGGGGTAGCCCTGCGGGCCGGGAGTGCCGAAGAAGACGGCGATGCCGAGCAGCGTCACCCCGCACGTCGCGCAGACCCAGAAGATGAGCCGTCGATAGGACTTCTCCACCAGGAACGCAGCGCCCAGGACGAACGCCAGGAAGGCGCCGGTGACGGGGGAGCAGAGGCCGGCCAGGATGATGCCGCCAAAGGCCAGGGATGGACGCCGCTCGCGCACACCGATGACGCCGAGCAGGGCGGCCGCGGTGCCGACTGCGAACGGAACGCGGCCGCTCCAGATGTTCAGCGCGGCCGCGAGCGTGGCCACCCAGGTGGCGACCGTGACGTGATTCGTGCCGGCCACCGCCCGGCGCGCCAACGGCGTGACGGCCACGGTGGCCAGCGCCCCGACGCCGAGGGCGCCCAGCGCGGCAGAGAGGTACGGGGTGATGACCGAGTAGTTGCCGGGTGTCGAGCCGCCGCCGAACCACTGGAACCAGTAACCCAGACCGACACCGTGCAGGGCACCGAACTGGCGGGCCAGCGCCGCCTGCAGATCGCCGACGTTCGGCCGCACCAGCCAGAAGCACGCAGCATTGACCGCCGCGGCCAGCACCGGCCAGAGCAGAGCGGCCCGGCTGCGGTCGACGCGACCCAGCGCAAAGGGCCTGTGGCTCACGCGGACCGCGTCAGCCGGCAGGCGGTGGACCACCGTGCTCATAACACGCGATGCTCTCACAGCCAAGACGCCGGGCCGGATTGTTACCGACCGCCGTTCAGCTGCCAGCCCGCGGGCGCTCGGCGCACAGGAACCCACGAAGCCCCGGCAACTACTGGTTCTTGTGGCCCTTTTGCTCTGCTCAATCAGAGTGAGCGCGCGCTCACTCTGATTGAGCAGAGCAAAAGAGGCGCGGACAGTGATTCCTAGGCGACGTTCTCAGGGTTACGCAGGGTCAGGTGGCCTTGCCTGGCGGGTTGTGCCCCGCGGGGTGGTGTAACTCGTTCGCGTGCAGTTCTGCGTTGTT
>NZ_CAXTHK010000041.1:0-24666 GCF_964244045.1 uncultured Jatrophihabitans sp.
GCAACAACGCAGAGCTGTACGCGAACGATTTACACCACTCCCCGGGGCACGACCGGTCTCGACCTCGAACTTCGCATGCGCTGACATCTCTTTGCCGCGATTCCAGGGTCAGCGACCGGGCCAGGTGCTCGGGCAGGCTCGACATCGTGTTCGCGAGTGCGTCCCTCGTTGTGATCGCGCCGTAGCCGGCCAGCGCCGGCCCGTTCTTGGTTGTCTCCTTGTGTCGGTAGCCCGCTTCGCGGGGCAGGTGCACCAGCATCGTGAACTGGTCGTGCGCTCGACAACCGTGCCGATCGCCGACCTTTCTAGCCCGATCAGGAGATCGCCTTCCAATGCCCCGGGACGGCGCGGTCGTCGACCTCGGCAGGACGTTCGCTGATCAGCGTCTCGGGCGTGACGTGCGCCCAGGTCTTGCGTCGGGACCGATCCCGCGGCGCGTGGAGCGCGCGGCCGGTGCGTAGACACCATCTCGCGTTTCAGTGCGCCCCGGCCCTGGACAATAGAGCGACTGATAGATCGCCTCATGGCTTATGCGCATGGACTCATCATCGGGGAAGTCGAGTCTGATCCGGTTCGCGATCTGGTCCGGACTCCAGGCCCGCGACCACGCCCGATCCTTGCGGTGGGGCTTGTTGCGGCCCGTGAACCGCGGCGGTGTCGGCCCGGCGATCAGTATGCCGTCCGGCCGGTTGATCTCACCCGACAGGCGATCCTGGACATAGGCGTGCAGCCGCGGGTTGACGACCAGGTTCGCCGCCTTCGGGCGCCGCGCCGCCATGTCAGCCTTCCCCTGTGCGACCGACGTCCGGTAGCCGCTGCAGCCGTAGCGCACTGCCGCATTGCGGCGAAGCTCGCGAGAGACCGTCCCCGGGTCACGCCCGATCGTCCGGGCGATCTCACGCACGCCCTTGTCTTGAGCGCGCAGCAGCGCGATGTCCTCGCGTTCGGCGAAGGACAGATATCGGCCCGAAGGCCTCTGCTGCAGGTCCAATGGCGGCATACCGCCAGCGTTGTGGAACCACCGCGCTCCGACTGCCGGCGCCACGCCGATCACGCCAGCAGCTTCCTCGGCCAGCGGGCCCTTGGCGATCTCGACCCAGAACGCGACCTCGACATGACGCTGGAACTTCGGATGACCAGGCGACTTCAACTTCGGACGTACCGCACGATCGGCTGCTTGCTGTCGACGAACCACCGAACACCTCCACGATCACGAGATGTTGCGACGACCAGTTGAATCCGCCTTGATACCCGGCGTCAGAGTGGTGGATCATCCCGTCGGGCATCGGGCGGCCGGTGTGATCACGACGCCAGAGCGCCATCGACAGGCATGACTCGACGAACGCGACGTCCTTCGTTGCCGCGGTCGACCAGCCCACGATCGCCCTGGAGTAGAGGTCGATCGCGAACGCGACGTAGGCGAACCCGGACCAGGTGGCGACGTAGGTGAAGTCGGTGACCCACGCCCGGTTCGGGGCGGTGGTGCGGAAGTCGCGGTTTAGCAGGTCACCGGCCCGCACCCCGTCCTTGCCCGGGATCGTGGTGCGGATCTTGCGTCCCCGGGTCAGGCCCCGCATGCCTCTTGGCGCATCAGCCGGTCGACCGTGTGCTTCGAGACCCCGGCATGCCAGCTGCGTTGTATCTGCATCCTTCGCAAGATGCGAAGCGGCATCAAACCCGGGACAGTTCAAACTGACAATCGCAGGTGGTCGGGTCGAGACGGTGTCGATGCGATGGGCGTGAGACGCCGTTTGCGGCGGTCCGTCGTGCAAATGAGCGTCCGCGGCTGCGCTCGCGGAAGGCACCGAGGTCGATGGCCCGCCCGGGTGAGGGCTCATCGACCAACCGTAAGCGCGTCGGCGACAGCTACGACAACGCCCAAGCTGAATCTCTGATCGGCCAATACAGACCGAATGCGTCCAGTGCGAAGGACCCGGGCGCGGCTGCGACGACCTCGAACTCGCCACCCTGAGCTGGGTCAACTGGTTCAACCGAGACCCGCCTGCACAGCAGCATCGGACACGTCCCGCCGACTGAATACGAGACCGCCTACTACTGTGACAACGCCCGCCCTCACCGAGGACAACGCGGCACAACCCCGCCCTTACTGAACCCGGGGCGGTTCACACTTCTGCGAACGGCGTACACCGCAGAGCGAAGCCTGCCGCGCGGTCAACGTCATTTTGAATCGTCGCGATTAGCTGATCGACGTCCGTGAACCTAGCCATTCCTCGGATCAAGTAAGCGATTTCGACGTCGATTGTATGACCATAGATATCGGCGTCTAAGCCGAGAATATGCGCCTCGAGCCGGCGCTCGTGTGCACCGAAGGTGGGATTGGTGCCGATCGAGATGGCGCTGGGGCCGAGCACGGACATGCCTAGATCGACGTCGCGCACGAAGCCGGCGTACACGCCATCGCTTGGGAGCTGGCTTTCGTCATGGAGGTAGAGGTTCGCAGTGGGGAAACCCAGCGTGCGCCCGCGATGTTCTCCGTGCGCGACCGTCCCGCGGACGCGAACGGGGGAGGAAAGCCGGACGCCCAGATCGTCGATTGCTACGCTGCCAGCTGAGCTGAGCTGAGCTCTCTCTGCGATCATTGACTTCCCTTCCATAGAAACACCAGCAATGGCCAGCACACTGATCTGCATGATTGGGTGAATCGCGGTATCGGAACCACGCGCAGCTTTATCTTTGATGGCCACCACCTCCACCACCAAGCGGTCTGAGCGGGAACTTCGTTCGACGCCCGGCGACCCTGGTCTAATATAAGGCACATGCCTTATCCAGTCAACTGGGGGCCGAGAGAACCAAAGCGGCCGCAACCTCAGCCCGACGCCGGCCGGACGGTGTCGTCGCAGGCGGCGTCGTCACCGATGTGGGGGCGGCGTCGTATTCGTATTGCCTGGTGCTTGTACGGTGGTGTAGGGCGATTCCCGCAGGAACGACCACCTTTGCGCGGTCTCGGCTCTGGGCCCGCGCAAACTCAGCTACTACGTCGCGATAGCCTCGTGCGAGGCTGGCGGATTGAGACCGCTGCCACAACTTCGTGCCGGATGAACCGGCGTCGGGTCAGTTTTGACGATGGATCGTTTGATCGATCATCTGTCGAGGGCTTCAAACCGGGAGCTGCTCTGCCGAAAGGCCGATATCGTGAAGTGATGTGAATTTTGCTTTATGAGTGGCTCGCCGTCGTCGCGCTGACCGACTAAGACCGTTTCGCTCAGCACAGTCGGCGGCCACCTGCACCGTCGCGCTGTCGGATGACTTGGTATAGACGATAAAGATGTCGCCCATGGTCTCGCACTATTGGTAGCCTGTCGGACGACGCCGTATACCGACCGGAATGCCGTTCTGCACATAAGTCACCGCATACCCCGGTAGCGGCTTAACGAGGAGACGCAAATATGACCATCGTCGATGCGCAACTGCATCCGGTCGTCCCGGTGCACTCCGAAACAATTGCCGAGCTGGCGCAGCCGGCTGTCGTTTGCGAACTCACCAGAGAAGCAATGGATTGTGTCGGCGTTGATGTTGCCCTCTTGACCGGCGGAGTAGAGATCTGCACCAGCGCGGTCAACTACTACCCGCAGCGCTTCGTGGGCGTGGTCACCTACTTCGACGCAAGCGGTGACCGAGCCGCGCCCGACCGCGACATCGAGTCGCTCTTCGCGGCCTACCTGCAGACGCCCGGGATCGGCGCAGTGCGCACGGGCATCGTCGACTGGAGCGACGGCAGCTTGGCCCGCGGGTATCGCACGGGTGCCCTCGACCGTGTCTTCGCCACCGCAGAACGCCTCGGCGCGCCGCTCTTCCTGTTCGCGTCCGGCCAACCCGGCGCAGTCGCCCGCATCGCCAACGCCTATCCCCAGCTGCAGATCATCGTCGACCACCTCGGACTGCCGCAGACCCCGATGCCTGTTGCCGACGATCCATGGTCACTGCTGCCGACCACAAACTCGCTCGCTCGTTTTGACAACGTGGCGATAAAATTCTGCGGCGCCCCCACGCTGTCACGCGCGCCCTATCCGCACGCCGACATCTGGCCGCAGCTCGCGACTGTCCTGGAGGCTTTCGGGCCCGAGCGGATAATGTGGGGCAGCGACATGACACGTCTGCGCATGAAGCCGGGGACGAACGAGATCGGCGACCGGCGTACCTGGAGCAGCACCTACGCCGAAGCGCTGGGCTACGTCCGTGATACCGACCGGCTCTCGAACTCCGAAAAGCAGGCCATCCTGGGCGGCACGGCGCGGCGACTACTCGACATTCCCGCCCCGGCTCAGTAAGCCGATCAGGACGCTGCCGCGGTGCCGAATCTACGAACGGTGCCGACCTGCTTCGTGTAGGTGACCGTGCAACCGGCCACGTTCGGGGCGAACTGTCCCCAGCCCGCGCCGGCGACCGCGGCGGGATGCTCGTAGGCGGAGGGATGGTCGATCTCCCAGATCGCGAGCAATGCGGAAGGGGAGTTCACGTCCACGAACCGGCTGCAGGAACGAATACCCGGAGCCGCTGTCATGGCCGGGATGTGTACCTCGTCGTACCACTGGTGGAACGCGCCAAGAGTGTCCGCAGTTCCTTCGAAGTCGACTCGCACGACCTGGAACCACGTCTCATCTGCTTCAGTCATCGGTGTCAGTACCTCTCGTCAGCCGCCGTTGACGGCGAGTACCTGGCCCGTGACATACGAGGCGAGGTCGCTCGCGAAGAACTCGACCACCTTCGCGATGTCGTCGGGTTGGCCATAGCGGCGCAAACTGATGCGTTGGAGTTGCTCGGGCCGCACCGCCCCTCGATCGGGTGCCTGGGCGGCGACGCGAGGCGTGAGGATCAGCCCGGGCAGGACCGCGTTCACGCGGACGCCGAACGATCCGACCTCCTGCGCGAGAGAGGTCGTGTACGAACTGACGGCAGCCTTCGAGGCGAAGTAGTGCGAGAGCGCACCGTCGCGCGAGGACAGGTGCCCGAGGCCGGAGGTGATATTGACGATGGCGCCGGATCCTTGTTGCCTCATGACGCCGAGCACCGACTGGCTGAACGTCACCGTCGAGCGGTAGTTGGCACGAAAGACGGTATCGAGGTCCTCGTCCGGCGAAGTCGATGCGAAACTGCGATCGGCGGCGGTCACCACCCCGCCAGCGCAGTTGACCAGGATGTCGATCGCGCCGAACTTCGCCAGTGTCTGCTCGGCGACCGCCGCCGCGACCGAACGGTCCGCGGCATCGCCCTCTGCCACGATGGCTTGACTTCCGGCGGCCTCGACGAGGGCGACGACCGACGCCGTCGAGGCGTGCCCACCCCATTCGGCCGTCGATGCGAAGTTGCGGTCCACGAGCGACAAGACGGCACCGGCCTGCGCCAGCCGTGCTGCGATCGCGCTCCCGATCCCGCCGCCAGCGCCGGTGACTATGGCGACCTTGTCAGTCAGCAGGTTTGGCATGGGTCTCCTCGATGATCGCCCCAAAATTACTTGTTATTCGGCTAACTAGCAAGGTCCAGTGAGGTGGAGGCCCGTTTGGAGGAGGTTGCGTCACACGCGTCCTTGTTGCGATAGCGTTGAGTGACTTTACTGGTGATGCGACGGGCGCCGTGACGGATCGGCGATGCCGCCCGACAACGCGTAGCTCGCGCCGCGACGAACAGGAGGTGAGTCGCCGTGGCCGAACCGGACGTGGGGGTCACAACGGCTGCTGCGGACATCGCAGCAGCCGGCGATCCCGGACGTATGGGAGCACTGCGCAACGGGCTCGCCGTGTTCGACATGTTCGATGTGAATCGCCAGACCGTCACCGCCACGGAGATTGCCCGCTTCCTCGGCGTGCACAAGTCGACGGCTTCGCGGATCGCATCGAACCTGGTGCTTAGCGGGTATCTGGTGCCGGGGTTCAACGGCTCGGGATTTCGGCTCAGCGGGAAGTTTGCGCGACTGGGCTCGATCGCCACGCTCGATGCCAACCTCGCCACGGTGGCCACCGACTACGTCAACGCGCTGGTTGACGACGTTGGCGAGACCTGTCACTTGGGCGTGCTCGAGGGCGACGAGGCGGTCACTGTCGTACTGGTCAACGGCTCGTATGCCATGCGCATGCATTCCTTTGTTGGCAAGCGCAACGCCGCGCACACGACGGCGATGGGCAAGGCGTTGCTGGCGGGCTTGTCCGAGCAGACCCTCGACATGCTCTTCCCGAAAAAGAAGCTGTCGCAGCACACCACGCACACTGTCGGCACGCTGACCGACCTCAAGGATCAGTTGGCCATCATCCGCAAACACGGCTTCGCGCTCGACAACGAGGAGCTGGAACCGGGCTTGCGCTGTGTCGCTGCGCCGATCGCGGATCACGACGGGAACGTGGTCGCTGCGCTGACCATTGCCGGTGCATCGTCCCGGCTGACCATCGGCAAGATCGATTTCTACGTCGCGAAGGTGAAGGGCACGGCGGATGCCATCAGTGATGCGCTGGGCGCTCCCGCGGACTGGAGCTACAACACCGCCTGATCGCTCGGTCACGCCCACACCGTGCCGCGCATGATGCATCGCGCGTCGCGACGGACCGAGGTGCTCAGGACGTGGCCCGATCGGTCAGTCTCGGCCCGGGCTCGGACTTCGCCGGCAGGGCCGATCACGCGCGTCTCGGTGTCGCCCGACCCAGTGTCGGGGCCCGCCACCAGGGTGCCCGCAATCTGTCGAGCGGCAGCCAGGCACATCGCCGCCGTGACCGGCACGCTGCGGATCGGCTGACCCATCGAGATCGCCGTGATCCGCACATCGGCAGGGGCGGAGTCCTGATGGAGCAGGACGATGCGGGGAACCGCCGCTGAGGAATAACGAGCCTCTTCGGCGGATGCACTGAGTCCGAGCCGGACGCACGCGGCGGACCGGATGCGTTCAATGCGCTCGGCCGCCTCCGGCGAACTGACGTCCGTGTCGCCGAGCGCGTCCTTGAAGCGGACGAAGAGGTAGGGATGCGCGACGTCGACGATGGTGGTCTTGACGGTGGCGCCGTCGACTTCGAGCAGGTCAACCGGTTGCGCCGTCGGCAGGGTCTTGCCGAGCACGGCTCCGCCGGGCTCGAGGTAGGTCGTCGTCAGCCCGACCTCGTTACCTGGGCGTTGCAGCGATCGTGGGTCGTGCACCTCGATGTCGACCGGGCGTTGAGTCGCGAGGTTGCGTAGGCGATACCGGGTGCGCGCGTTATCGGAGAGTAGGCCGGCCATCGCCGCGTAAGGCACCACGGCGGCAGTCATGTTCCCGCAAGTGCCGCTCCAGTCGACCACGCTTGCGTCGGCGGCGACGTTGCCGACTATGTAGTCGAAATCGACATCCGTACCTTTGCCGACGAGTACAACCTTGCTCGTCGTCGGGGAGCCGCCGCCGAGCCCGTCGACGAGGACGCCGCCGATCAGCGAGCGGGCCAACTCGTCTCTCCGAGGCCCGGGCGTCGGGGCGGCCTCGATGGGAAGCACCGCTCCGCGGCTGGTCCCGCCGCGCATCAGAGCGACATCGAGCGTGTGGCGTGCGTTCACTCCGCCGACCACACCAGCTTCTGCGAGTTGTCCTCGAGGGGACGTAGTTGGCCGCCGCCGGTCGGCTGTACCGAGGCCATATCGGACAGGACGGTGATCACAGCCGGACCGTTCGTCTTCTTCGCCCAGGCGAAGGCGTCATTGAGTTCAGCCGCGTCGGCTACCGTGCGACCAGCGACGCCGCACCCCTCGGCGACCTTGGTGAAGTCCAGGCGGTAGTCGGGGTTCTCGCCCGATCCGTTGAAATCGGCGAACGCGATCCGCCCGGCCGAGGCCATCTGCGTGTTGTGCACGACGCCGTAGGCGGCGTCGTCGATCACGACCGTGACAATGGGCAGGTTGTACTCGGCGACCGTCGGCAGCGCGGCCAGGGACATTGACATGCCGCCGTCGCCGAGCCAAGCGATGGTCGGGCATTCCGGCCGCGCCAGCTGCGCGCCGATGGCGCCGGCCAGGCCGATGCCCATCGACGCGCCGCCCATGCTGCTGACGATGTAGTCGTCCTCGCGCGCCTCGAGCTGCTGGACCACCCACTTATGGTGCTTCCCGCAATCGTTGACCATGTTGATCGGGCCAGGGTAGGCCGCACGCAATGCCTGCACCACGGCACCCGTGCCCACGGCGCCCCTCGATCCGCCGTTCTGGGAATGCTTCGCCACCGTCGCCCACTGCCAACGCGCGTAATCCAGGTGCTGATGCCACTCACCGAGGTCGCCGACCTTGGCGTCACTCAACGCCGTGTGCAGGTCGTCCAGCGTCGAGCGCAGGTCGCCGATCAGGGCTTCGCGCACCGGGTAGGCATTGGCGACGCCGCTAGCTTCGGCGTCGGCCTGGATGATCGTCGTCGACGGGGTGAAGGTAGCCCCAGGGACCCACGAACTCGACGTGGTCTCGGCAAGGCGCGCGCCGAGCACCAGCAGCACATCGGCTGATCGGGTGGCCTCGTTTGCAGTCCCCGTCCCGACCCAGCCCGCGACCCCGACCGATAGCGGGTGGTCCTCGGGGAAGGCGCCCTTGCCGGACGCGGTCGTCGCGACCGGGATCCCGTAGGTCTCGGCCAGTAGCCGCAACCGGGCTCGCGCCCGTGCGAGGTTCACGCCGTTGCCGGCGAGAATGACCGGCCGTTTCGCCTCGGCGAGCAACCGCGCCGCGGCCTCAACGCTGTCGGCATCCGGTCGGGGACGGGTGGCGTGGAGGTAACCTTCGACGTTCGGCGGGCCGGGTACATCCACCTCCTGCGACCAGATCTCCTGGGACACGTTCAACGCCACCGGGCCGGGCCGGCCGGTCGTCGCCTCGCGAAGCGCGGACAGCGCGTTGGGGGCGAGATCGGCCGCCGAACGTGGTTGCCAAACACGTTTGACGGCCGGGCGGACGAGTTGGGTCAGGTCATCGTCGATCTGCCGGGACAGCTCCTGGTACCCACCACGGCCGATGCCGACGGACGCGGTGTTGCCGAGCACCCAGAACAGGCTTGAGTAGTCGGCGTACGCGTTCGCCGCAGCGGTGATGCCGTTGGCAGCGCCGGGGAACGCATGGGTGAAGGGCGCCATGAGGCGTCCGCTGACCCGAAAGTACGCGTCGGCAGCGAACATCGACGTCGCCTCGTGCCGGACGAGCAACTGAGTAAACGCTTTACGTGCGGGTTCTCGCTCCGCGCCGACCGAGAGAGCGAAGTCGATCACCGTATGACCGGGGATGCCGGACACGACAGAGATTCCCGCCTCGGCAAGTATGGAGGTCAAGATCTCGGCTCCAGTCATTTTCATCGGCGTTCTCTCTCTCGTTCGGTAGGTGGCGTGGGTTGCACGGCGTGCGGGTGCGGGCGGGCGGGATGGAAGGCGGCAAGGGAGGCGAGGGTGATCAGGCGTCGCCGAAGACGGTGAAGCCGCCGTCGAGGACCAGTTCAGTTCCGGTCGCGAAGCCGGCGTCGAGCAGGTATGCCACGGCGGCGGCGGCTTCCTGCGGCCGAGCGCCGCGAGCGAGAGGGATTTGGCGCATCCGTTTACGGAGCAGCTCGGGAGCCAACTCAGAGCGGACGCGTTCGGTCAACGTCGTCCCGAGGGCCAGCGTGTTGACGCGGATTCCCAGCGGAGCCAGTTCGACGGCCAAGGCTCTGGTCATGGCATGCACCGCACCCTTCGCCGTCGAGTACGCCGACGTGCCACCGACGCCGGTGAGGGCATGGCTCGTCCCCAAATTCACGACGCAACCGCCGGATTCCCGCCGGCGCAGTGAGTCCGCGAAGGCCTGCGTGAGGAAGTAGACGGACTCGACGTCGACCGCCATCAGACGCCGGAAGAGTTCCCGGGAGGTTTCCGCTAAAGGGGCGTATTCGACGATCCCCGCGTTATTGACCAGGACATCTGCGCCGCCGAACTCGGCGTCGGCCACGTCGATGAGCGCCCCGGCGCTGCCGGGGTCGGTTAGGTCGGCCACCCAGGCGGTCGCCTTGCGCCCCTCCGCCCTCAGCCGATCGGCCTGGGCCTCGACGCGTTCTGCGTCGAGGTCTGCGAGTAGCAGGGCGGCGCAGCGCGGAGCTAGCTCACGGGCGATTGCGTCCCCGAGACCCTTTGCGGCACCGGTCACGACCACGACGCGTTCGTGCAGCGGTCGCTCAACGGGGCGGGCGTCAGCCATCAGCGCGTTATCCCTCGTCGGTCGCCGGTCGGGTACCGGACGTGTGCCGGTGGCCAGCATGCTAGGGGCCACGACGCGCCTTGTGCAACATGGTTGCTTGTAAAGCGTCACCGGGCTACCGTCCGATCCTCGTTCTTGGGTGCAATCGCGCCCGACACATGAGGGGGGGCGCTCTCGAAGCGCACCATCAGCAACCCGGCCACACGCGGGACGCCAAACAAGAAGGGTCAATCATGCGGCTACGAGTCGACCAGGAGCTGTGTCTCGGAACGGGACAGTGCGTGCTTACGGCGCCCGAGGTGTTCGACCAGGACGAGGACGACGGCATCGTGGTGCTGCTGACCGACGAGGTCGAGCCGGCCCAGGAGGACGCGGTCGACCGGGCGGCGATGCTGTGCCCCGCGCGCGCCATCGTCATCGGACGCTAGTTGCGTGAGACGCATATCGGTTGCAGTGGATACGACGCGTGCGATAGCGTAGACCCGTTCGGGCGAGCACAGCCATGACGGCGCATCACGCCGCAGCGCCGTGGCGACGTCCGATCCCCTGTGGGAGGCCGCTCATGATGCAGCACGACAAATTCTTCTACGGCGGCGACTGGCACGATCCCGCCGGGACGGCCACGATCGGTGTCGTCTCCGCGAGCACCGAAGAGGTCATTGGGTCGGTTCCTGACGCGACCGACGCGGACATCGATGCCGCAGTTGCCGCGGCCCGACAAGCGTTCGACGATCCGCAGGGTTGGTCCCATTGGGCGCCCGACCGACGCGCCGACGCGATGG
Source organism: uncultured Jatrophihabitans sp. (assembly GCF_964244045.1). Lineage (NCBI taxonomy): Bacteria > Bacillati > Actinomycetota > Actinomycetes > Jatrophihabitantales > Jatrophihabitantaceae > Jatrophihabitans > uncultured Jatrophihabitans sp. The sequence continues at coordinate 10,950 of NZ_CAXTHK010000041.1, forward strand.
AACGGCTGGCCGCCGTCCTGGAAACGCACGCCGAGGACTTCGCGCAGCTCGTCAGCTCGCAGAACGGCATGCCGATCCGGCTCAGCCGCTCTGCCGAAGGTTCAGTCGGGCCGCACATGCTGCGCTTCTACGCAGACATGATCCGCGAGCACGGGGCCGAAGAGTTCCGCGGACGCTCGCTCGTGCGCACCGGACCGATCGGTGTGGTCGCGGCGATCACCCCGTGGAACTTCCCGCTCGGCACTACGTTCCTGAAACTTGCGCCTCTGCTGGCGGCCGGCTGTACCGCGGTGCTCAAGCCGTCGCCGGAGACCGTACTCGACGCCTTCCTGCTCGCCCAGTGCGTGGCTGACGCCGGACTGCCGTCCGGAGTCATCAACATCCTCCCGGGCGGCCGCGACATCGGCGCGTACCTCGTCGGCCATCCAGAAATCGATAAGGTCAGCTTCACCGGTTCCACCGCGGGCGGGCGGAGCGTGGGGCAGCGATGTGCGGAGCTGATCCGTCCGGTGACGCTCGAACTTGGCGGCAAGTCTGCAGCGATCGTGCTCGACGATGCAGACCTGATCTCCGCGCGCGAAGACTTCTTGTACTCGACGATGTGCAACAGCGGGCAGACCTGCTGGATCAGCACGCGCATCCTCGTTCCGCGAAGTCGCCTCGCCGAGTTCACCGACACGATCACGGACCTGGTCGCCTCACAACCGATCGGGAACGCCCTCGACGAAGCCACCGAGATCGGTCCCATGACCTCATCGGCACACCGCGATCGGGTCGAGGGTTACATCAGGGCCGGCCTCGCCGAGGGCGCACGCCTGACGGTCGGCGGCGGACGACCGAAGGGCGAGGACCGTGGCTGGTTCGTCGAGCCAACGATATTTGCCGATGTCGAGAACACCTCCGTAATCGCGCGTGAGGAGATCTTCGGACCGGTGCTGTGCGTCATCGCCTACGAGAACGTCGACAATGCGATCGCTATGGCCAACGACTCCCGCTACGGCCTGGGCGGCACGGTGTGGACCGCCGATCACGCACGTGGTGTCGACGTCGCCCGTCGCCTCCATACCGGGACGGTCGGCATCAATAGTTTTCAGGCTGATCTCGCCGCCCCGTTCGGCGGGGTGAAGGGCAGCGGCCTGGGCCGCGAGCTCGGCGTCGAGGGCTTGTCTAATTACCAGGCGTTGCAGTCCATTTACCCGCACCCGGGTCAGCCATGGCCGCCCGTCCACGTCGGTGCGGTGCAAATAGGCTGACTCTCCGGACCGCTTAGCCTAGTTGCGGACCGGGAACAGCCGCTCCGGCTTGTGCCGTTCCAGTAGCGAGATCGTCCACTGCTTCACGAACGGTTCCCAGGCGCCGAAGCCTTTGGCGGCCTGGTAGGCCGGTTCGTCAAATACGTGCGGTCCGTCAATCTCCCAGATTGCCAGGAACCGGTCGCTGGTTCCGCGTTCGTCGTAGCGGCGAACCGAACGCATGCCCGGTACGGCCAACAGTCCGGGCACGTGCACGTTGTCGTACCAGTCTTGCCACTCCTCGAGTCGGTCAGGGGCGCCGAACTGGCACGCGACGACGTGAAAGTAGGCGACGCCTTCGGTTGCATCCATTGCTTGTTCCTTCGTGTCCTTGGCAGGATCGAGCGGTCTTTTACTGAGCTGACGATTGCGTTTCGCTGTGCGCTGCGAGCCGACCGGCGTGGGTACCCGCGGTGCGGCCGAACACGGCGCCACTGATGACGCCGCCCCCCGTGGGGTAGTTGCCCCAAAACAGCCCACCCACCATCTCGCCGGCGGCGAATAGACCCGTTACCGGGTAGCCGTCCTCGTGCATCACCTGGGCGTCGCTGTTTATGCGCACACCACCGTAGGTGAAGGTGATGCCGCAGGTCACCGGAAACGCCGTGAACGGTGGCGTGATGATCGGTGTCGCCCAATTCGATTTCGGCGGGTGCAGCGAGCCGGTCGACTTCCCGTCCTTCACCCGAGGGTCGAACGGCGCATCGCCTGTCGCGGCGTTGAATTCGGCCACCGTTGACCTGAGCTGGTCGGGGTTGATCGCGGCTGCGTCGGCGAGCGCGGCGATGGTGTCCTTCTGGATCCGGGTGCCCTGCCGCAACGCGTACTCCGGACGCAGATGCGGCAGCGCGGCCGCGTCGAAGATTTGGTAAGCAACCTGACCCGGCTGCTGGAGGATCTCTTTGCCGTAAAAGGAATACGTTCTAGCCTCGAAATCGGCACCCTCGTCCAGGAAACGGCGACCCTCGCGATTGACCATGATGCCGAGGTGGTACGACCGCCGGGTGAAAGCATCGGTCAGATTCGGATCGCCGAACGCGGGCGAGTTGACATCCACCGGCGCGGAATGGCACCCGCTCCAGTTGCCGAACGCCTGACCTCCGATGTCGAGCGCCATGCGAATCCCGTCGCCGGTGTTGCTGCTCGCACCACGCACCCGGGCTAGATCCCAGTTGCTGCCGAGGTAGCGGGCCCGCAGCTCGGCACTGGCCTCGAATCCGCCCGACGCGAGGATCACCGCCTTGGCCCCGATGACGTACTCGGTGCGATCGTGGCGGACGCGCACACCGACGACGTCACCGACGTCATTCGTGACCAGCGACGTCGCCCGGGTCCGGTACAAGACCGGCAGACCGACCGCGTCGACGCGGCGGTACAGAGCGTCGATGAGACCGGCGCCCCCGCCGGAGACCTCGACGGCGGGCGCGTGGCCCAGCATCGGAACCCGTCCGTCGTCGTCCGCCGGGTGCAGGCCCAGGGCGGGAAGAAACCGGACGCCGACGCTCTTGAGCCAGCGGACGGTCGCGTTGCTCCGGGTCGTCAGCGCTTCGACGAGGTCAGGATCGGCGCGGTAATCGGTGACTTCGGCGACGTCCACGAAGAAGGCTTCCGGCGTGTATTGCCCGACCGCTAGGTTCTGCTCTTCGGCGGCACTGAGGTCGGCGACGGCGCGGAGGTCGTCGATTCCGTCGAAGGCGAACCGCATGAACCCTCCGGTGAAGATCCCGTTGCCACCACGGTCGGCTCGCGAGGTGCGTTCGACGACGAGAACGGACGCTCCCTGCTCCGCCGCGCTCAAGGCGCTGCATAAGGCCGCGTTGCCCGCCCCAACGACGACAACGTCGGCATACTCAGGAATCTGCACAACTCACCCGCTTCCGAACGAGCGCCGTGCGCTTGCCGTGGAACACGACAGTGTCGTCCTGGTTGACGCCCCAGTGCGCGAACTGCACGACACCGACGTCGTTGCGCTCAGGATGCGGCTGGACGCTGATGACCTCGCTGAACGCCGACACGGTGTCGCCTTGGTACACCGGCGCCGTGAATCGGAAATCGTCGTAACTGGTCTCGCACTCCGCGTTCTCGGTGGTGTCCTGCCCGGCGAGCCCGAGAACCGTCGACGCGGTGATCAGCCCGAACACTACGAAGCCGGGTCCGAGAACGCCGTCCCGGCCGGCTTGGTTGTTCCAGTGCACCTGCGCGGTGTTCATCACCCTCTTGGCCAGGAAGGCACCGGTTACCGCGTCGATGGTTGCTGCGCGCGCGTGGCGGATGCGCTGTCCCGGCCGGAAGTCCTCAAACCAGGTGTCCGCTGCCGTCGCCGAGGTCGGCTCTATGGCGCTCACGCGACAGCCACCAGGTTGGAACGGACAAAGCTGACGATGATGTCGCCATGGCGATCATGCCCGGTCGTCCGCCAGGTGACCACACCGGTGTCCGGTCGCGAGTCCGATACGCGGCATGCCAGCACGACCGACTCGGCGGTGAGGGTTTCGCCCGGGTAGACCGGGCGGGGAAACACACAGTTGCTCAAGCCCAGAAACGGTCCCGCTGTCTCACTCAAGTCTTCGACGGACAGTCCGATAACGACACACAGCACAAGCGAGGGGTGGATCGGGCAGTCCGGGTGACCGTTGGCGCGGGCGAACTCGTAGTTCAGGTAGAGCGGGTTCCAGTTGCAGGTCGCCGTGCAAAACATCGTGTTGTCCGACTCGTGCAGCGTGCGGCCCCAATGGTGGTTGAACGTCTGTCCGACCTGAAAGTCCGCATACGTGCGTCCTCGCTTGCGAAGCACGAACGACTCTGTGTCCAAGACCTGTCGATCATTCATCCGGCCACCCGTTCTCAACTCATCCCTTCGAGTTCGCGCAGCTTCCAAGACGCGACCAGGTCGCCGAGCTTGGATTGCTGAGCGCTACCGATCGGTCGGTGCGGGGAACGTGTGTGCAAGGCACCCGGCCGGCCCAGGGCACGCAGGATGCCCTTAACCACCGGGACGCGACCCAGCCCCTCGTCCCGGCAGAAGGCACTGATGCCGGCGATGACGCGAACGAGGTCGGCGTACGCGGCGCCGGCGGCAGCAAGGTCTCCAGCGTGCAAAGCGTCGTGCACGGTGCGGCAGGTGCGTGGTGCGACGTTCTGTACGTTGTCCAGTTCACCCCTAACGCCGAGCAGGAAGGCCATCGGCAGACGGACGAAGCCGGTGAGCACGGTGACGCGCGGGGCGAGCCGGGCGTAGAAGGTCGCGCTGTTCAGGAAGTCGGGACTATTCTTGAAAAAGCCCGCCACATTCTCGTGGCGGTCCACGAGCCTCTCGTGCACGGCCAGCGGGGGTTCGAAGCCGGTGAAGCTATTGTTCGACACGAGCACCGGCAGATTAATCTCGGGCAGCACCTCGTCATAGAAGCTGTCCAGCATATCCACCGTGGGCGTCTGAGCATGACCGAGTGTCGGTGGGTAGACTTGTACGGCGTCGACACCTCTAACCTGCGCCTGGCGTGCGAACTCGATGTTCTCCCGCGCGGTGGGGAACTCTCGATTGGCCGCAAGGACGGGGAATCGGCCGGCCGATTCCTCCACCACGATCTCGTACGTCCGTAGCAGTTCGGCGTCGGTCAGCAAGGTGCCCTCGCCAGTGGACACGCTCGCGGGTACTGTGCTCACGCCTTCGGCCGTCAGCCAGCGGACGTGTTCGCGCAGAGCCTCCTCGTCGAAGCGCCCGCGGTCGTCGAAGGGCGTCACGCTCATGGCAAAGCAGCCTGCCTGCAACCCGCTGAGAACCACGCGAACTCCCCTGACCACCGGCGGCGCCGGTTCCACATGAACCGTACTTGTTTTTTAGCTAACAAGAAAGATTGCAGCCGGTACGCACTCCGTGCCGACGGGATGTGGGGTGCCGACTGGTGTAGCTTGGCTCGGTCGCGCGGCATGGACCCGAAGGGGGAGCGCATATGACTCAGGGCGCGAGCGCGAACCGTCAGCAGCAGCGGTCCGAGACGTCCACGAGACGCCTGCTCGAAGCCGCTGGCGAGCTGATCTCTGAGGTCGGCTACACGCACATGACCTTGGCCGCCGTGGGTGAGCGTGCGGGGTACAGCCGTGGCATTGTCACCATCAAGTTCGGCTCGAAGGCGAACCTCTTGGCCATGGTTGTCGACCGCATCACGACGGGCTGGAGTCACAAGCGGTGGCTGCCGACGATCAGGGATCACAACGGGCTCGACGGTTTTCTCGCGCTGATCAGTGCCATTAACGAGGAATTCCAGCGCGACTCGAAAGGCGTGAATCTGCTGTACACGCTGATGTTCGAGGCGGTTGGGTCGAACGCCGAGCTCAAGGAGGTGTTCACCGAGTTCCACCGCTCGCAACGTGACGACCTGGCCGACATCGTGCACCGCGGCGTCAAGGACGGGTCGATCAGGTCCGACGTGGGCGTCGAGGACGAAGCAGCCGCGGTGGTGTCCGGACTGCGCGGCATCGGATACCAGTGGCTGCTGGATCCCGAGGGGTTCGACCCCGTTCCTGCACTCGAGCATCTGCACCGAGCGACCGAGGCGCGGCTGCGCCCGACTGGCCGAGGCTAAGCCAGACGAGTTTATTGCTTGCTGACAAGCTAGCGTGTACCGTCACCCTCAGCCGCGCACGCCAGACATCGGCGACCGGGCGCGTAAACACGGTTGGGGTGCCATGTCCGACGGCTGTCGAGGTCTGCGTCGCTCAGAGCTGTCGGTACCGGGCACCAATCCGAAAATGATCTCGAAGGCGGCCGCGAGCGAGGCCGACTTGGTATTCCTTGATCTTGAAGACTCCGTGGCCGCGAATGCCAAGGCCGGTGCACGGGCCAACGTTATCGACGGGCTAAACGAGTTGGACTGGCACGGCAAGATTCGCTCGTGCCGCGTGAACGCGGCGGGCTCACCTTGGTTCTACGACGACCTACACGAGTTAGTGACTGGTGCCGGCGCCAATCTAGACGTGATCATCCTGCCGAAAGCCAAGACCGCACGCGATGTTTGGTTCCTGGACGACAGCCTCAGCCACCTAGAACGCCGGGCAGGCCTAGAACCTGGCCGAGTGGGCATCGAGGTACTCATCGAGGAGACCGAGGCGCTGCTCAACATTGACTCCATCGCGGCCGCCTCGCCACGGCTCGAAGCGCTCATTCTCGGCGTCGGGGATCTCGCCGCTAGCCAGCGCGTCCCGGGCGGCCACATCGGCGCGGGACCGTCGGACGACGGCAGCGGTCCGCCGAACGACATCTGGGACTATGCGCGGCAGCGCGTGGTGGTCGCGTCTCGGGCCCACGGTCTTGAGCCCATCGACGGGCCGTACGCGAACTTCCGCGACCTGGCGGGTTACACCCGCACCGCTGCGTCGTTCGCCGCGATCGGCGGTGGCGGCAAGTGGTGTATCCACCCGTCGCAGATCGCGTGTGCGAACACGGCCTTCTCACCGACGCCAGAAGAGATCGCCGCGGCAGAACACATTGTGTCCGTTGTCCGGGCCGCGGAAGCCGAGGGCCTCGGCGCGGTTGCCGTCGACGGTGTCATGGTCGATGCCGCGTCGGCCCGGATCTTCCAGCAGACCCTGGACCGTGCACAACAGTGCCGCGAGGCATCGGACCGGCAGCTCGACTCGCTGGTCTCCTGACAAGTTCAACCCGCGCAAGAACCATGAACGCACCGACAACCGAGGAGACACACTCATGAAGTTCGGGTACGCCGCTACCTTCCAAAACCCGTCCTCACTGCGTCCGGACCGCGACGTCTGGCGCGACGAGCTCCACCTGACCGACTTCGTGATTGACCACGGTTTCGACTCCGTCTGGGCGACGGAGCACCACTTCACTGACTACGAAATGAGCCCCAACCCGCTGCAGTACTTGTCCTGGGTCTGCGGCCGCTCCTCCGAGATCGAGATCGGCACCATGGTGCTCGTCATCCCGTGGCACGACCCGTTGCGGATCGCGGAGGAGGTGTCCGTGCTCGACCACATGTCCAACGGTCGCTTCACCCTCGGCATCGGCCGTGGCGTGTGCGACTTTGAGTACGAGGGCATGCGCATCCCGATGGACGAGTCGCGGGAGCGATTCGATGAGATCGCCGACATCGTGCTCGAGGCGCTCGAAACGGGCCGCATCGAGGATAAGCCGCGCAAGTTCTACCACATGCCTGCCCGCGACATCCGGCCCTTCCCGCTGAAGTCGTTCAAGGGCCGCCTGGTCGCGGCGGCCGGTTCCGTTCCGTCGCTGCCGATCATGGCTCGACTCGGCGCCGCCATCCTCCTGGTCCCCAGCAAGTCGTGGGACCAGAACGAGGAGGAGCAGGGCGTGTACGCCACCGAGTGGGAGAAGTTCCACCCGTCGGTGCCGCGGCCCCGCCCCCTGCTCGACCAGTTCGTCTACGTGCACGAGGACGCCGACCAGGCCCGTGAAGCCGCCCATAAGTACCTCAGCAAGTACTACCGCGAGGTCCTCAAGCACTACAAGTTCGGTGCCTCGGGTCTGGAGAAGGTCAAGGGTTACGAGGCCTATCAGCAGTGGGAATCGAAGATCGCCGCCGACCCCGACCAGCACGTGGTTGACTTCGTCGAGCGGAACGCCTGGGGCACGCCCGACCAGGTGATCGAGAAGCTCACCTACGCCCAGAAGCGCACGAACTGCCACACGATCCTGGCTCACGGGTTCTTCGGCGGGATGTCGCCCGAGGAGGCCGAGAGCAGCCTCGGGCTCTACGCCAAGCACGTCATCCCCGCGCTCAAGGAACTGTGACCCAGGCCGGTAGGCGGGATACATGCCCAGTCAAGGATTTCTCGATCTGCTCGCCTATCTCGGACAGCGCGGTCGCTCGACCGACAGCAATCCCACGATGGCTGAACTGCGCGCCAAGGTCGTCGAGCTCAACGAGCGCTTCTACGATCCGCCCGCGCACACCTTCGACGAGGTAGACGCGGGTGGGGTGGCGGCAGCCTGGGTCCGCAGCCCGGACGCCGATCCGGGGCGGGTGGTCGTGCACTTCCATGGCGGCGGGTACGGCACTGGGTCCGTCTACACGCACCGCGACCTGTGTGCGCGGATCTCGCAGGCAGCGCGAGCCAGTGTGTTGTCAGTGGACTACCGCCTGGCGCCGGAGCACCCCTTCCCGGCCGCGCTCGACGACGGGCTTGGCGCGTATCGGTGGTTGCTGGGCAGCGAAGGCGTGTCCGCAGGGTCTATCGCGCTCAGTGGGGACTCGGCCGGCGCCGGACTCGCGCTCGGCCTGGGCCTCGCCTGCCGTGACCTCGGCTATCCGAGTCCGGCGTGCATCGCGGCGATCTCCCCGCTTGGTGATCTCACGCATTCCGGGGCCTCAGTGGCCGAGCGGGCCGATCGCGACCCGCTCGTGTCGCCTACCGGCAGCCACAACTACGCGATGCGCTACGTCCGTAGCTGGCACGATCTGCGCAACCCGTACGCGTCCCCGGTGTTCGCCGACTTCACCGACATGCCCGCGGTGCTGCTGCTGGTGGGGACGGAGGAGGCGCTCTACGACGACCCGATCCGCATCGAGGCGAACATCCGCCGGTGCGGGGGTGAGGTCGAGCTATACGTCGGTCAGGACATGGTGCACGACTGGCCCCTGTTCGCCAGCCGCGTGCCAGAGGGGCAGGACGCGATCGCGCACCTAGGCACCTTCGTAGGCAAGTTCACGGCGAGCGCCTGACAACGCGGCCGAAGTTACGATGCGTACGCCAGTCGCGCCGCTACTCTTCGGTCCTTGCCGACCCCGCAAGCTCGAGCAGGCCGTCGAGGTACCTCCGCACGTCGGTCGCCTGCAGGTCGGCGGGCAGGTTGTGCAGCGCGAGCATGATAGACAGGTGACCCGCACCGTCCAGCACGGGTGCGCACAACGTCCGGACCGCACCCGCAGGTAAGGACTCGAGGGTTTGCACGTCGCCATGCTTGCTGCGATTGCGGATCAGGTCCGTGAGATCGCGCTCAATCGCCGGCGTATAGCCGTAGCGCACGAGATTCTCCAACGTCCGGTCGTCCGCCGGGTGGTCGGTCCGCACCGTAAAGGCCCACCCAGTCGCTCGGATCTGTTCCATGTTTGCCCGGATGCTCTCGACGTCGTACCCCGCGCGCGCGTCGGCCGCGAGGCGTTGCAGCCACCCAGCTCGCATGTCGTCGGGCGCCCACGCCAGGAACGGCTCGGCCCACGGCGGAACGAGCGGGGTACGAAACCCGACCTGCGGGTAGGTGACGCCACCCCGAGGGGAGTAGGCCGCGGCAACCACGACGATATGGCGCTCGACGATCGCGTGCGCGATGCAGTCAGCGCCGAGCTCAACGGCCAGATCGGTCATGCCGTCGCGCACCCGCTCGAGCGGGCGCAGGGCATCCAGGAACTCGCCGTGGGACTCGATGGCCAGCGAGCCCGGTGCGAACGCGCCGAACCCGCCTTGGAAGAACAGCAGCGGGATCGTCGGGGTGCCCACGCCGAGTTCGCGGACCCGTCCGATGACGAGATAGTGATCGCCAGCCGCACCGACGGATTCGATGTCGCAGTCGACCCACGCCACTGCTTCGTCGATGGCGGGTGCGCCTGAACCGGCGGGCTGCCACGCAACGTCAGCGAACTTTTGGCCGCCCTTCGCGGCGAGCACCCGGCACAGGCTCTCTTGTCGCGCAGAGAGGATGTTGGCACAGAACACGCCCGCCGCACGGATACGCGGGAACGACGTGGAACCTTGGTCGACGAAGAACGCAACGAGCGGAGGGTCGAGTGACACCGACGTGAAAGTTCCGACGATCATGCCGGCCGGCTCGCCGTCGTCGTCGACACCGGTGATGGCGACCACGCCGGATGGCAGGTGCCCGAGCACGTCGCGGAAGCGCCGCTGGTCTAAGCCCATCGACCCGGCCGTCACCGACGTCGGTGAATCGGGACGGACCACGTCAGACCCCTCTCCGGTCAAACGGCGCTGCCGTCAGGGTGCCGCTGGAACGCAGCTCGTCGATGTGAAGGTCGTCAAACCCAACCTCGCGCAGGACGTCGCGCGCGTCCTCGCCCAGAAGTGGCGCGCGCCGAAACGTGTCAACCGGGTCGCCGGTCAGTTTGATGGGACTGCCGACGACGGCGTAGCCGCCCGAGCTGCCGGGCTGGTCCAGCGTGACCAACATGTCCCGGGCAGCGAAGTGCGGATCCCGGCTCAGTGACTCGGCGTCGTTCACCGCACCGCACGGCACCACGCCACCCATGACCTCGACAATCTCCGCGCGTGATCGCTCTCGCGTCCACGACGTGATGATCTCCTCGACCTCGTTGCGATGTGCCACCCGGGCCGGGTTCGTGGCGTAGCGCGCGTCGGCCGCGAGCTCCGGGCGGTCGATCCGCGCACACAGCTCGGCCCAGAAGTGGTCGCGGTGGGCAGCGATCGCTACCCACCCGTCCCGCGCGGGGAACACGTCGAACGGACACAGCATGGGATGACCGTTGCCCTCGGGCGCCGCGATGACACCGCCGTAGGAATACTGATACACGACGCGTTCGCACAGCGCGAGTACGGCGTCGGACATGGCGACGTCGACGAACTGACCCCTACCCGTGCGCTCGGCCGAACGGAGCGCGGCGAGGATCCCCACCGCCGCGAGCACCGCGGGGAACATGTCGCCGATGCCCGGGCCGGCTTTCGTCGGCTGCCCCGGTGGACCGTTGATGCCCACCAGCCCACCAATCGCCTGCGCCACGACATCGAAGGCCGGCCACTGCCGATACGGGCTCCGGCCGGTGCGTTCGTCGCCGAAGCCGCGAATCGCTGCGTAGACCAGCCGGGGGTTGCGTTCGGCGAGCAGCTCGTACCCGATCCCCAGCCGGTCCATCACGCCGCTGCGGTAGTTCTCGACCACAACGTCCGCCGTGTCGGTGATTGCCAGCAGTGCCTCGCGGCCTTCCGGGCGTTTCAGGTCCAACGCTACGCTGCGCTTGTTGCGATTGACGCTCTGGAAGTAACCACCGAACCAGCGCTGGTCGTCGTCAACGGCGAAGGGCCCGAGCTCGCGCACCATGTCCCCGTTCGGCGGCTCGACTTTGATCACGTCGGCGCCGAGGTCAGCCAGGATCATGGTGCAGTACGGGCCGGCGAGCATCTGCGTAAGGTCAACGACCTTCACACCTGCAAGTACGCCCGTCCGCGGGCTGCGATCGTCGCCCGTTCCGACCCTTCCGGTCGCGGTCGCGGTCACGGGTTGGCGGTGACGGCCGGACGCACGTCGGTCCCGAGATTGCCGTCGGAGGGAAGCGTGTGGCCGAGCCGATCACGCTTCGTTCGCAGGTAGCGCACGTTGTGCTCCGAGACGGTGGGCGCAACGGCGATTCGCTCGACGATTTCGATCCCAAACCCCTCTAGGCTGTCGTACTTGGCCGGATTGTTGGTCATCAACCGGACACGGGTCACCCCGAGGTCGGTCAGGATCTGGGCGCCGACCCCGTAGCTGCGCGAATCGACGGGCAAGCCAAGGGCGAGGTTGGCGTCGATGGTGTCGAGCCCAGTCTCCTGCAGCGCGTAGGCGCGGATCTTGTGCGCCAGTCCGATGCCCCGTCCTTCGTGGCCGCGCAGGTACACCAGCGCGCCGCAACCCTGCCCGGCGATGGCCTCGAGGGCACGAGCGAGTTGGTCGCCGCAGTCACACTTGAGCGAGCCAAACGTGTCACCGGACAGGCATTCGCTGTGCACGCGCACGAGGACACCATCGCCAGAGGCGTTGGCCGCGGCGACGTCGCCCATTGTCAGGACGAAGTTCTCAACGCCGTTGAAGGTGTTGGTGTAGACGGTGGCGACAAAGTCGCCGAAGCGGGTGGGCAGCCGCGACGATGAGGCGACCTCGACCAGACGCTCGGTTGCGTACCGGTGGCGCACAACGTCGGCGATCGAGATGACTGGCAGGTCGTGGGTCGCTGCGAACTGTTCGAGACGCTGGCCGCGCGTCATCGTGCCGTCGTCGGACACGACCTCGGCGATGACCGCGACGCCGCTCAGCCCGGCGAGCCGCACGAGGTCGACGGCGGCCTCGGTATGCCCTGGCCGGGTGAGGACGCCGCCGGATCGTGCGCGCAGCGGGAAGACGTGGCCGGGCCGGCGCAGGTCGTCGGGGCTTGCGTCACTGCGGGCCAGCGTGCGCACGGTCTGCACCCGCTCCGCCGCGCTGACCCCGGTGCCGTTACCGACAGCATCGACCGTGACGGTGAACGCCGTGCCCAATGGGTCCGAGCTGTGGCTCACCATCTGCGGCAGGTTCAGGTCATCGCATCGCTCGGCGCTCATTGGGGCGCAGACGATTCCCGTGCTGTGGCGGACTATGAAGGCCATCTGTTCGGTCGTGACGAGCTCGGCGGCGACCACGAGGTCGGCCTCGTTCTCCCGGTCCTTGGCGTCGGTGACAAGCAGCATGCCGCCGGCCCGTAGGTGGGCCACGGCAGCGGTGATCGTGTGCGCCGCGGGGCGGCACTCCGGGACGGGCGGATGACTCATCGCACCTCGATGTCTTCGCGCCGCCTTCGCTCGTGCGAGCGATACCGGCCTGAGGACTCAACATAAGGCAGGTGCCTTACAAACGTCAACCGTCGTAGTTTGGTGATGCAAAGATGCCGTGCACAGCATCGACTAAGTTCCGGACGAATTCGTGGCGTTCTGGGGACGTGTCTACCTCGGATCGCTCGCTCGCGTGGCGGACCGCGAGGGCGGTGTACGTCATGTCGATGGCGAGCGCGTACCGGACGTCGAAGCCCGACCCGGACAATCCGCTTGCGTGCCGCAGCATTGCGCCAATTCGGCGATAGCTCTCGGTGACTACGGGGTCGACGTAGTTGTCCCGGTTGCGGAACGGCTGATCGAGATGCCAGCGGACCAGTAGGCCGGCGAAGTGGTTGTCGGCATCGTCGAGGGTCTCGGCGAGCGGGCACACCACGGCTGCGGCGAGTTCGCGCAGGTCACTTTGCAGCCCCGCCGCCTCGATGTCGTCCAACCGTGCGGTCCGGCGGTGATTGATCGCCTCCAGTCGGAAGTTCAACACCGCGGTCACCAGCCCGTCCTTGCCACCGAAGTGGTACTGGGCCGCGCTCTTGTTGCGTTGGCCGGCCTCCTCGAGGATCTCCCGCATGGAGACGGCCTCGATGCCGCGCCGGGCGAACAGTCGTTCTGCGACGAGGAGGATCCGCTCTCGGGTCGCCCGGCCCCCGGCGTTGCCCTCGGACGGCGAGTTCAACGAAACCTGGGTCGATGTTTTCGCCGGCACAACGCCTCCAAAATGGTTCAGGTTGATCGGTAATAGTCCTACCCTTCCTCGCGGGGCTGCGTCGGTGAAGACGCGGGAAACGTCCGCCTGGCGGCCCGGGCCGGGAGAGTCCCGCCGAGTGGTGTAAGTCGGGTTCCTGATCGTGGTGACCGGT
>NZ_CAXTHK010000042.1:0-22229 GCF_964244045.1 uncultured Jatrophihabitans sp.
GCGACACGCCGCCGACAAACTAATGAGAGACCGACAAGTTAGGCGAGAACCTACACGTGGTTCGTCAGCGACCGTCGGTTCGTCGTTGAGTTCGATGTCGTCCCAGCTGGCTTCACCCGGAGCGTCAAGTTCGACATCGATCGTACTGCCCAGAGGGGGTTTGTTGGGCCAGTGGCACCATCCTGCTACTCCAGGACCGTGACGTACACCTTCGAGTCATCGTCGGGATACGTCTCGCCTACGAGAAGATGCATTTACCAGGCGCCTTCCGAGGATGGCAGACCATCCGGCTCCTCCAGACTTCTGCCCGCCAGGGAGTCCCGTGCCAGGCGAATGATGTGCGCCACTGTCGACGGCACCGACGCTGGCGGCTCACCCGACCCCAAACCAGATCCAAGACCGATGACTCCGCGAGGTTGAGTCTGACCATCGGGCCGCTGCCTACGCCAGTCGGCGTGCAGAGCCATGTAGATGTAGCTCGCCTCCTCGTTCAATCCAGGCGCGGTGTGGTGCGACAACCAGGTAGCGAGCCACCCCTCATCGCCGGCACTCAGCGTCATGTTCGATAGTCGATTGACCGTTCCGGTGGTCCGAGCGAAGGTAACCCAGCATTCCGGATGGGGCGGTGGGAAGCTTGGGATCCAGTAATCCCCTTGAGACAAAGCAATGCCATGGCCCCCTTTCCGGCCGATAAGACGTTGGACGTTCATCTGGCGCGAGCCCTAGTTCGCCGGCAAATCCTTCCCATCGGGGAAGATCCCCCTGATGACATCCAGGAGGCCCCGCTCGTCTGAGTAGACATCCCATTCATCTCCTCGAACCGACGCTAGTACGAGGAAGGGGTCTTCATCTTCGTTCCTGTAGGCGAAGACATCGCCGTCGATCAACTGCACCCCGTCGCTGATGAGGTCTACCAGCTTCAGAGTTGTCAGTCGAACCTCACCGTTCGTGAGCCGAGCCAGCTCGGCACTTCCGCGCGACCCGCTGCTGAACTCGCAGTCACCGATCCGCCAGCCGATCGGACCGAGGATCCAGGGACCGACCGCAAGAAGAAGCTCGATCAGCGGGACCGGCTCGCGGTTCCGCCGCCGTGCTGGGAACGTGACTCCGCTCAGATCGGTCACCATGATGGTCCTCCGTCTACTGGTTCAAGTACCAATGCAAGGTCGGCAGCACCCCGGTGTCGGATTGGCTAATCCAACTCGACTCTCAGAGCTGCCGAGCCCTCCTCGAACCAGCCGAAGTAGGTGTCGAAATCCATGTGAGATCCTCGAGGCGTATCAGGTTGGGTGAGAGTCAGTAGGTGCCGAGCCAACGACATCGGGCCAGCTGCATTTCCTGAGATGATCGCGATCGATTCGGGCTTGTCATCACACTCGATTCGGATCACTGCGTCCTCGTCCCACCAGCTCACCACTCCTCGATCAGGACGATGCGGCTTGACGTGTACAACAACTTCCCTCAGAGCACCTGAATCGTCTGGCAGTGACATTTGTTCCTCTCAGGGAGATATTGGCGATCAGTCTGAAGGTCACGGACCTCCGCGTACTCGGCGCCCGTGCAACCTCCTTGGCGGCCGGAAGGCATCACCGGCCGCGCAGACTCCGAAGGCCGAGCGCCCGCTCAAGTGCTTCGTTGAACCCGGCATTTTCTGCGCCCTCGAGCGGACCGAGGTCGAAGCAGCAGTCCGACTCCTCCGCCCCGGGCGGCTGCGCCCACCCCTCGAGGAAGGCGACCACCCGCCGCTCCACCTCCGTGCCCGCCCGCTCCGACAGCCGCGCCGCCGCCACCCGGAACGCCTCGGGATACCGACGCACCACCACCAGATCCGCCTGCTCAGGCAACAACACCCGGTCCAACACATAGCCGGTGATGCTCGAGTCGGAGAAGACCGCCTCCCGGAAATCCGCCGAGAACGCCGACGGCGACACCGGCTGGGAAAGACCACGACCATCAATGAGCAACGTGTCCAGCTTCCCCCGGAACGTGCAGTCGATCACCTCGCAGTCCTGAAGCTGCAGCAGCTTGCTCGTCTTCTCAAACGTGCAGGCCTCCAACACAGACCCGGTGAACTCTGACTCCCGCAGCTGGGCCCGGTCGAACGCCACCCGCCGCCACACCGTCGGCAGCCCCCGCCACTCCGGGGTACCCAATGCGCGCGACCGCAGGTCGGCGCGGCGGAACGAGCAGTCGGACACCTCCGTCCCCCACAACCGCAGACCCAGCACACTCGCCCCGTCGAAACGGCAGTCACTGATCCGAGACCCGAAGAAACGCAACGACTCCACCTGCGCGCCCGACAGATCCAACGACTCCCACACAACCCCTGCCGACGGGTCGTCCTTGTCACCCAGCATCACCGGCGAGGCCGTCAACGGGATCCCCCGCAAGTCGACCCGACCCTCCACCTCACCCAGGCCAGCCGGCCGCGCAGCCTGGCCGGTCAGCCACGAGCGCACCGCCCGCACCAACCGCATCGCCTCCGGGTCGTTCCACCGACGCTTCAGCTCAGCCGCAGTCACCACCTCAGCTCCTCCCGATTCCCATTCGCGGCTCGTCGGTGAAGATCCCGATGCCCGGGCCGAGCGACCCGGCAACCACGATGATGCACCAGTCCCCCGGCCCGGTGCTTCAGCCTCTGTGCAGGCCGGCGCGGATGTCGTTGACGCTGGGCTTGTAGTGACGCCGGTTCTGCATCCGCAGCTCCTGCAGACGAGGCAGCCCGGCCAGGGGTGAGAGGTCACCGTCCAGGAACTTTGTCGTGCCGTACAGGTACAGCTCCTCCAGCCGTACCAGACCCGCCAGCGGGGCCGCCGACTCCAGCTCGCCACCTTCGGCGAGATTCAGCACCCGCAAAGCTGTGCAGCCGGCCAGATCGGCAAGCGAGGCCAGCTTGCGGCACCCCTCGAGCTCGAGAATGGTGAGCAGGTCGCGGCCGCGTAGGTCCGCTACATCGACCAAACCTGCGGCAAGAAAGATGCTCAGCTGCTCCAGGAGCAGGAACTCGCTCAACCCGTTCACGGAGCGAATCCTCGGCCGCTCTCTCATCGAAAGGGCCGACAGCTCGCGCAGGCCGGCCAACGGCGCCAGATCGTCCGCCTGATAACCGTCAACCGCCAGACGACGGAGGCGCTTACCCGCTGAGACGGTCTCCGCCACCTGGACCCAGTTCGCGCTGAGGTCGCGCAGGTTGGGAAGCGCCGCCACGTCGACCCGGGTAGCCGGATCGACCTCGACGTCCAAGAACTCGAGCCTCGGAGCCAGCGTGTACACCGGCGTCAGGTCGGTGATCCGCCGATCCAGGATCACCAGCTCCCGGATCGGCAAGTACTGCAGGAAATACAGGTCCCGCTCGTCATATCCCAACGCGTGGTTCAGCACCACCCGATCCGCGACCCCCGATTCGACGGCCTGAGCCATCTCATCGGTCCACGATCCGGTGACCACCACCTCGTGCCGATCATCGAACCTCATGTTGGAACCGACCTTGGCCGATCAGCCATTGCTGATCCGCGCTGCGCGACGGTTGAAAGGTATCCAATCAGCCGCTCGTGCTCGCCCGGCGGCGGGGCCCTCTTGACGCTCATCCCTGGTGGCGGACGCCAACCGCTCTGGCAGCCGCGCACTCTGCCTCTGGTCGGGGATCGAGACCACCACTGCACCGCCGTGGTGCGGGTCAGATAACCACCGTGATCACCGGTCACCCCCTTGACCGTCTCAGACGCATTATCAAGCGACTGGCTGCTGGAAGGCGGGGCCGCACTGGTCAACGCGACGGTTCCCAGACCTCGGTGACCCCGTCGAGGAAGGCCCGGGCGTCTGGACGAATGGGGCCTAGCTCGAAGTTGCCGGACCGGTAGGCCTCACGGACCTCGGTCACCGACCGAAGGGTCCCCAGAAAGGCCACCACCCAGTCGATTGTGGTGTCGATGACCTCGCGACGCTCACGAAAGTCCATCGGCGTCGAACCGTTGAGGGCCCAGTCCAGCCTCAACGAATCCAGACCCTGGGACTTCGCCAGCTTGGCCGCGCTCGTGGCCATAGGGCAGTAGTTCGCGCCGGTGGTGCCGTCCGCATCGAAGTCGAGGCCGACGATGACATGGACCTGAGGCAGGTGCGGCACCCGGTCGACCGTCACCACCCACTGCATGTCATCGCCGCGCAAGCGCCAGATGTTGCGTCTACCTCGAGCCCACCACGCTTCAGACCGTCGGTGATGATCTCGGCTACGGATGACGCAAATCGGCCGTCACTCAGGTTCGGCTCGGTCATCTTCACCACTCCTGTGCACCGACCACATTCGTCAAAGTGAGTCTTCAGGTACGTTACTGACCCAGGACTCTTCTGCTGGCCTCGGAATGCAGCTCTGAATACCCGGCAGCAAGCGGCTCAGACAAAGTTGATTCGAGGATCGCCTCGAGGTCCCAGAACACCCTCTGTTCAGCATCACTCAGGGCACCGACAGGAGCTCCGGCCTCGCTACTTCTCGCAAGCCAGTCGAACAGAACAAGAGCCTGCGCCGTGGACAGGACGACCGACACCTCGTCATCCACCACGAATACCTCCATCGAGTCGCCACCAGCCACCACCCACTTCGCGGGGTTAGTCGTCCCACTCGAGGCAGTCTTCCACGGCCGACCGGAACCACCCGTAGAAGTTCGGATAGATCTCGCCCTGCTCGAACCCGGGTGCGTCGAAGTCGCTCAGCACCGAGACCTGCTCTGGGCCGGCGTCCAGATCCCAGCACGCGACATCGTCCCTGTCTGTTCGGTGGGCGAACGGCACGACACGGCGGCTGGGGTACCGCGCCTGGAGGCCATGCTGACGGTCGAGCAGGCTCTGCCCTTGCAGGATCAACCACGGCTCGAGGTCCACCAGGCCCAGCCCGACGATCCGAAGAAACCCTGGTGGGTAACGAAACCCTTTGGGCAGCTCTGCTGCCGGCAACAACTCCGCCATCGCTACTCCTTCCACAGGCGACTTCGACCGCTCGGGACGTCAAGGTCAGCACGTCGGCGGAGGGTTCGACAAGAGCTCACAGTGTCTCCGAGCCGACGGGTTCCGGTCGCCGCACCGACCGCCCCGACGACAGCCGTCACGAGGACCTCAGTTCTTGGTCCACTCGACTTCAGGCGACAGCGCCTGGGACGCTAGGAAATGGGTGGCGGCAGCGATGGCCACCTCGACGGTCGTCATCAGCCGCTCCTCATAGTCTCCCGGCTGGCCGCCGGCCACCACCGTCACCATCGTGGTCGAGGAGGTCACGGGTGACAGCGCCGACCAGAAATCGCCGTCCCCGAGATCGGCAAAGACCACGAGCCCGTTGGCCGCCGAACCTCCGACCGCGAAGTAGCCCGTCTCGCTCTGCAGTGTGACGATCGTCAGGTGTTCCCCGTCCAGCGCCCGGATCCTGCGCTCCAACTCCCCGACCGACGGATCCACCACCTCGCCGTCATCACCGTCCCAGGCCATCGCTACGTCCGTCATGGCGTCAACACCGTCTTCCTCCGGGCCCCGGAATCCTCAGCTTCCAGATTCCACTTCGACTGCTCTCAGATCGAAGTCTGTCCGCAAGACCGTCTCGCCTGTCTTACGCAGGCAGACTCACCTCAATCTGTTGCAGACGCACGACAACGTCGAGTCCGTCGGACGCTACCGTGCGGTCCCGCCAAGGAGCGCCTGCGGAGAGCCAGACGGATCGAAATCGCTGCACCCCTGACAGCGTCGCATCCTGGTAACCCCATTCGACGCCGCAGCATGGACAATGCTCGAACAACGGAGTTCGACCGTCCGCACCCCAGGGCGGGTCACTCGCACGATAACCACAGACCTTGCAGAAGCAGTCACCAGTGCTGGCCTTCGCGGTCGTCACGATCCGTTTCCTGCGCAGGGCACGGCACGTGCCCCGCCGGCATCGCCCTGAGCCGACACAGCAGAGGGATCACCCGTTCGACGTCGGCGGCTCCACGTCCAGAGCACCACGCTTAGCTCAAGACCAACGGATCTAGCCCGAGGGCGACAAGATCCGCCGCAACTCGCTCTACGAAAACAGATATGCAGGCCTCCACTGCTTCCCTGGAAACCGGCGTACTGAGGTGTAAAGGTTCGAATACCGAGCCGAAGACCCAGCCCTCGCAAGTTTCTCTGATGCTCAGCGACCCACGCTCCTCGAACGACATGGACTGGAACTCAAAATCGGACCGACCGTTCCGTTCGAGCCAGGCTCGCAACTCGCGAGCCAGCTCAACTACTGGGAACGAAGGGTCGGAGAAGATGAGTCGCCGGTCATCGACGACTTCGAAGCGAGCATCAAGGCGAATGAGGACATCGGCAGGGGTGACCTCTCCCAGGTCGCCCGCGTTGAGGGCGTCGTACGTCAGTAGCACCAGATCACGCCACGTTCACAGGAGGAGCCTGATCCTACGACCGTCGTCGGTGACGTAGTTCCGGTGCTCGGGTGACCATTCGTCATCAGTACTCCCGACCCCCTCACCTTGACGTGGGCGTGTTCCGATACTCGGCTCTTGGCCTGCACCTCCGATCCTCCACCACAACGCGGCGACAGTGTCAGCGGGTGCCACGGCCCACGAAAGTGGCGGTGGGTAGCCGGAGCACCCACGGTTCCTGATCTGCCTCGGATCCGACGAACAGCACACCGTTGCTGAACTGGAAACCGACTTCGTCGATCCCGGCGTCACCAACGGCGAGCAGCGCCTCCCCAACCAGCCCCTCGAGGTGGTCTGCGACATCGTCGTCGTCCCACGCCAGAGCTCGGCCCTCGATCGAACCCTCCCACTGGCCAGCGATACTGAGCTCCCAGTCCTCCCCACGCAGGAGCACCGCCGGACCATCGACAGCGGCGCTGCTGATCGTGACCGGCAGGTGAGCCTGAAGGTCGGGATAGGCCCTGGTCACGGGTGCTGTCCCGCCGCCAAGGGTCGCCATGGTCGCCGCGCGAGCAGGAGGGCGGTCATCGGCCTTGCGCGTGATCCAGCGCCCGACCCACCGCCTCGGTGACCGCCGGAGCGCCGTAGCCGTTCAGGTCGAGACAAAGGTCGGACTCCTCCGAGCCGGGCGCCTTGACCGTGCTGCTCAGGATGGTGACCGCCTGCTGCTCTGCCTAAGTTCGGGCCTGCCCGGCGAGCCACGCGGCGGCAGCCCGAAACACCTGCGGGTAGTGCCGGACCACGACCAGCCCGGGCTGATCGGGCCAGGCGACCCGGTCGAGCACGTAGCCCTCGATCTTCGAGTTGCGCAGCACCGATGCGCTGAAATCCGCCGAGAACGCCGTCGGCGAGACGGCGGCCCGGTGTCCGCGGCCGTCGATCAGCAAGGTGTCCAAGATCCCGCTGAAGACACAGTCGATCACTTCGCTGTCGACGATCCGCAGCAGCTTCGACGTCCTCTCGAACCAGCACCTCTCCGGCGAACACCTCGTGAACTGGGACCCCGCAGGTTGGCCCGGTCGACTCTCACCGGGACCCAGCGGTTGCGTCGCCCTGCCACTCCCCCGTACCGAGCGCTCCCGACCGGAGATCCGCACGACGGAACGAGCAGTCGGTCACGTCGCTGCCCCACAGCTTGAAGCCCACACACTGGCCGCGAACACGCAGTCGGTGATCCGACCGCCGAAGACGCGTAGCTCGTCCAGCTGGGCCTCGGTGAGGTCCAAGGCCTCCCACGACACCCCAGCCGACGGGTCGTCCTTGTCCCCGACACTCGCCGGCGTTGCCGTCAGGCCGATACCACGGAGGTCGACGCGACCGCCGACCTCCGACAGCCCGTCGGGGCGGCGCCCCTCAGATTGTCTCCGCCGGCCATTCGACCGCCTTCGCACCTGCCACCTGCAGCAGCCACCAAGGCCCCTGTCGGCGAGGGCCAGCCGGGCACCTCGAGGTGGATCTGCACCTCGTGCTCGTTCGCGCGGCGAGCGTTCCACCAGAACCACGTGCGTTCGTCAGGCTGCATCCACCACAGCCAGTCGGCCAGGCTCCACGGCCGGTCACGGCTGGCCTGCTGCCGCGCCGGGGGATCGAGGCCGCGCCACCATGCCAGCCAGCGCGCTCGTCCTCTGCCGCTGGCTCGTCGGCACACCCTCGGACGAACCACTGCGGAAGGCTCGAGCGCCATTCATCCACCGAAGGCCAGAGCGCAGGTCCCGCATCGAGAATTTCCTCCAAGACCTCGCGACACCGATCGAGCAGGTCCTCGGAACTGCCGTCGGTCCGTGCCATCACGTCGACGAGCCCGACCCCTCCGGGCGTCGCCCCAGGACGCGGGCCCTCCAGCAGGTGCCGCTTCTCCTTAGAGGCAAACATCTTCAGACTCCGGAGACCGGCTCGCGGCCGGGGTGACCCCGCAAGGCCAACTTGAAGTACATCGGCGACAACGCCGCATGGAGTCCTTCTTCAGTTTGCTGCAGGATAACGGGTCGAACCGGCACCACTGGACCAGCCTCCAGCAGCTCCATTGCGATTATCACCTGGACCGAATGGACCTACCACAGGCACCGACGCCAACCCCGGCTCGCCGATTGACCCCATCAAGTACGAGACCAGCGTGACCACCGACTGGCTCAAGTCGCCTGACCCGACCTGTGATCTACTCGTGCAGCAGACCCTCACGGACTATGACCCGGCGGCGCCAACGGCTGCCAAGAACTCGCTCGGAGGTAGGTACCGGTGCGCTTCTATGTAGTGGTAGATCAGCGATGGTGCTGCGTAGGTCAGCCCGTCCACGCCTTTGACACGCAGCTCCCCCATGCCCAACGAGACGTACCCTCGTTCGACATCAGCAGGAACCCGTAGGGGAGACTCCTGATCGCAGAACTCACAGTCGTGGACGCCACGCATGATGTTGTACTGAGATTCGCATAACCGCAGGATGGCCTGCATCGTCGAGGCCTCGACCGCTCCCGTAGGAAAAGCATGACTAGCAGACAACCAGCCAACATTGAGCATCCGCTGGTCATCCACCGTGTAGACGTACTCGGACAAGTCTGGGTAATAGGTCATCTCATACCAATTTGGTACAGGCCGCCCAGTGGACGTTACCCATCCCAGGTTGAAGGAGATCTGACAGGGGCGTCGACTGGCCGACGGTCGAAGATCCCGAGTAGATCGTGAGGTTGTCAGGGGTCCTGAGCGTGAAGTTCGGAATCGGCTCGCCGGGACCATAAGTGTGGATAGGTGCGACGGGCGCTCCAGTCTCGATGCTCCGGCCCACCGAGTCATTGATCCCCTCGCCCATTTCGCTGTAGACGTGGAGGTCGAGAATCGAGACCTTGTAAGCCCCGCCGTACCGGTCGACAAGCTCGAGCTGCAGCGTCAAGTCGCTCCGGCCCTGCTCACTTGTCCACAGGTCGATGTCCCCGTTGAACGTCGGCAGCTCTGCACCCTGGACCGCCACGACGTCCAACTCGTCCAGCGCCTCCGGCGGCAGTGGCACCAGAGTTCGCACGTACTCACTGACGGCCCGTTCGAGGTCGGCGGCGGAAAGTCGATGGCCTCCTGTCATGCGCTCGGCGCTCGCGAAGTCGCCGCTGGCCAAGAGATTAGTCAGCATGGCGACGGCAGCCTGGATCGCGTTCACTGTAGTCGGCCCCTGTAAGTCGCCCCCGGAAAAATGGCGTCGTTGCCGACGGCCTACCAGCGGTTGGCCGACCGCGAGTCGTCGTCCGCACTGCGCTCGACGGATCGGTCGAACCAGGCGTCGAGCCGCTGAAGCCCAGACGATGTGAGGGCTCACGTCGTGCGGCTGGAACGACAGCCGCCGCGATGACTCAGCTCTTGATCCACTCGGCGTCACCCGACAGCGTCCCGGACGCAAGAAATTGGGTTGCGGCGGAGACGGCCACCTCCGCGGTGGTCACCAGCCTTTCCTCATAGTCACCGGGCTGGCCACCGGCCACCACCGTCACCGTCCTAGTCGAGGAGGTCACCGGCGACAGCACTGACCAGAAGTCGCCGTCCCCGAGATCGGCGTAGACCACCAACCCGTCGAACGCCGAACCTCCGACCGCGAAGTAGCCCGTCTCGCTCTGCAGCGTGACGATCGTCAGCCGTTGCCCGTCAAGTGCGCGGATCCTGCGCACCAGCTCCTCGACAGGCGGGTTCACCACCTCGCCGTCGTCGCCGTCCCAGGTCATCGTCACGTCCGTCATGGCGTCAATACCGTACTTCCTCCGGGCCACACCACTCTCAGCTGCGAGATCCCGGTCTGACCACTCATCGATTTCACGGCGCCACTGCGACCGCACGGACCACATAGACCATCAGGATGGTCGATGTACATGGTCGCACTCTGGCCTCCCGCGCCTCCCCTGTTGGACAGCTGTTGCAGGGCATCCGTCTCGGCGTGGGTGCGCGAGATGGGGTTCACCCGCAGGTCGACAGGCTGTCCGTGTGCGCTGATCCCGTAGATGGAGTCAGCCCCCTCGACGTCGAGGCGCGACAACGTGGGCGAACCGGGCCCAGCAGGATCCAGCCCCAGGCTCTTCCGCGAGGAGGAGAGATCGGCCAATCCCTCGGCGTCGGTGCAGGTGTTGTGCACCAGCACCGACTGGTAGCCAATCCGCACGTGGTAGTTGTGCAGGTGTGCGACGTGGAAGTTGTGCACGGTCGCGGTCTCACCGGTCGGGGTGACGGCGACGAGCTCGACCCGCACGCCGTCAGCGTCGACCAGCTTGTCGCCCGGGAGCAACTTCCGGACCGGGGTCCAGCCGCGGCCGTCCACCCAGAACGGGTGCTCGGCCGTCGAGGTCACCGTGCCGGTCGACGTCTCCACCAGCCAGGTCTCGACGTCGTCGTGCACATAGGTGTCCAGCACCCGCTCCGCACGGGTTTCCCCGGTTTCCGGGTCGGCCGATCGAGCACTTCGCCGCCGACCACGACGTCCTCGATCGGCTTCGACGTCCCGTCGCCGAGCAGCACCTGCGTACCGGCACGAAACACGCCGACCCCGACACCTTCGTCAGCACCCCGCCGGTCGCACCACCTACCGCCGCACCACCCAAGGTGGCCCGGGCCGGACCACCCGCGGTCACCGACTGCCCCGACGTCGCATAGCCCAGACCACCCGCGACACCACCATCGACCGCTCCGGCCGCCGCGCCGGTGAGCACGTTCCGGCCCAGTCAGTTCATGCCATACCGAGCCCCGCTCGCGCCTACCCCGACCTGGCCCCAGTCGACCGAACCGTTCTGGTACTGCTGCGTCCCGGCCGACAACCCGCCCTATATCAACGCGCCACCAATAACGGCCGCACCAATAACCGCGAAAGCGGTCAGGGGCTAATCTCGGCTTGACCAGTTTGACTCGTCTATCCTCAGATACGCTTCTACCGCACGCATTAAAGAGTCAAAGTCCGCGTCAGACACAAGGTCAAGATGCTCGAGGGTCGGCGAATCTACGGGTCCGCGGTCGAATTCGACCGCACCAGTTCTCCATACCAGCACTTCGACCGACTCACGTGGTAGCTTGACGTACACCCCAGCGAAGTCGCCATTCGTACGGCCAGTCGGATCACGCACGAACTTGGAGTCGCCGATTGCCTCGAGCCGGTTCCGTCTGCGATTGAACCACAATTCAAGGTCGTCGACCCACGTCATCGCGTCGGCCCTCTCTTGATATTAGTTGCTGATGGCATTTGCGCAGGCGGAGGGCCAAATCGACGAGTCGTGATATTAGGACCGATCAACTGTCGACACTCTATCCTACCGCCGCATGCCAGCTCGCGGACGGCAGGTCAAACGTGCTGAAGACGCCTCCGCTGACTAGGAAAACGTCGGGATCCGGAGGAACCGTCAGATAGGTTCGGTCGCCGGCACCTTCTTGCACCCGGTTAATTGCGACAATTGTTGCATACTCATCCTCGCTCGTCCAGCGGCCCGACACGCGTCGTACATTCGTTATGCACGAGAAGCTACTGCGCGCCGCAGAGCATGTCGTGAGTGTGCAGGTCTTGGATGTTGAGGTTGTAAACAGTGGCAGATGGTCTGGCAAAGGCGACGGCGACGACCTCGACCCGGACGCCGTCGGCGTCGAACCAGTTCATCCCCCGGCTGTAGCTCCGGGACGGGGGTCCAGCCGTGGCCGTCGACCCAGAACGGGTGCTCTGCTGTCGAGGTCACCGTGCCGGTCGAGGTCTCCGCCAGCCAGCCGCACCAGTGATTCCACCGACGGCATCGACTCGGACCTGACCCCAGCCGACCAAGCCGTATCGGTAATGCTGGATTTGCAGGCATACACTCGACGCCATCGCACCATCGATCATCGCGGTCGCGATCGGACCGCCGACCCAGTCGCCATGATCGCGATCCCGCCCACTCAAGCCTCAGACCCTGAAATACGGCAGTTCGGTAGTTATTACGCGACGCACGTCGTCGGGAAACCGGTGGAGGCGCCCAAGGTCGAAGGGCCCAGCTCGGCGAATCGGCAGGAGGTGGCGCTCAAAGACGCAGCGTCCTCTTAAAGTGAGTATCACGCCTCTGTCGACGGTTCACCACAAGTAACCGAATTTGCGGCCCGAGCCTAGCCTCGGGATATGCCCCTCACCATAAATAGGGACAAGGGTGACTCGAAGAGGTTGGTCATTCTTCTCTCCATGCATCTGCGGTCGGATTGAGGTCAGATGCCAATGCTGCGAACTGCGCCTCGTCCATGTCGAGATAGCCCCAAGGATCGACGAATATGACACCCCGGGAGTACGCGTGAAAAATCGTATCGACGAGAAGGTCGATGGACTCAAAGCTGACGACCGCCTCCGGATCGTCAAACTCCCATCGAAGCACGGTGGGGTCTGCACCGGCACTGAGGTCTACGAGGTAAAAATAGCCAGCGCCGTCGGTCAGAATCGGCAACCAGTGGGGAGCCCACGTGTCCTGCTCAAGATAGAGGATCCTCACGGCCAAGGCTTCCTCCAAGCCGAGGAGATAGAAGCCGGGGATAACCTCGACACCATCGACAATGCCGTCGCCTGGTCGCTCCGTACCGTCGTGCCAGCCGTACAACTCCTCGAGGGGGGCGACACTCGTCATACCGGCACGGGCCAACGACTGCTCCACCACGACCCTAGAGACGCCGGGTCGCAAAGCTTCGAGTAACTGGACACGACCGAGCCGTAGGAGCCAGGACTCGATCGAGAGTAGGGAGTCAGTCAAGGTCACGGATCAATCCTTCCATCCAACATCGTAGGTATCGCCGATTCCCACTCCCTCACGCTCGAAGAAGTTCTTGAGTGTGGCGCCTTGATAGTGCTGCTCTGATACGGGGACGGCACACACGTGCGCGCCGGCGCCACCCTGAGCTGACGAAGGAAAGGGGTACTCGTCGAGCGATAGCCCGGGCACCCGTGGCACACCTCTTTGGGCTTCTCGGCGGTTCATGCGCTTCATCGCTGCATCTACGCGCGTGAGCCGGGTTGGTGGGCCTTGTGCGACCGCATCGTCGAAGTTGGCAGCGATCGCTGGCGCCTTCACTCGGCTGAAGGTGACTTCCGGCGTGCAGGCGTTATGCACACGTATCCATTGGCCCTCGCTAGCCTGCACGTGATAGTTGTGAAGGCTGTCGACATTCAGGTTGTGCACGGTTGCAGTTTCACCGGTCGGGGTGACGGCGACGAGCTCGACCCGCACGCCGTCAGCGTCGACCAGCTTGTCCCCCGGGAGCAGCTTCCGGACCGGTGTCCAGCCGCGGCCGTCCACTCAGAACGGGTGCTCGGCCGTTGAGGTCACCGTGCCGGTCGACGTCTCCACTAGCCAGGTCTCGACGTCGTCGTGCACATAGGTGTCGACTACTGGCTTTGGATGCGTTGCCCCGGTTTCCGGGTCCGCGGCCACGACCTCGTCCCCGACCTTGATGTCCTCGATCGCCTTGGCGGTGCCGTCGGCGAGCAGGACCTGCGTACCGGCCACGAAGCAGGCGGTACGGGAGACCTTGGTGAGCGTCGCGCCCGAGCTGACGCCGCCGGCGACTCCGCCGGTTAATGCCCCACCCATCGTCGTCCGGGCAAGCCCGCCCGCGGTCATCGGCTGCCCCGAGGCGGCGTAGGAGAGTCCACCTGCCGTGCCGCCCTCAACAGCACTACTTGCGGCGCCAGTAAGAGCGGTCCGACCAAAGCCTTGCGCCCCCGCCTTGGCACCCGCCCGCGCCGCCGCCACCCCCGCCCCACCGCCGGCCAGACCAGCCACACCGCCGATCGCTGCATCGACCCCGACCTGGCCCCAGTCGACCGAACCGTTCTGGTACTGCTGCGTCCCCGCCGACAACCCGCCCGACATCAACGCGCCACCGATCATCGCCGCACCGATCGGACCCCCGACCCCGGTCGCCATCACCGCGATCCCGCCCACGATCAACGCGCCCGCGACGATGTCTTCCTTATCAGCGCCGTCGGGTAGTTGCTGTGGTGGGGTGCGGAGTTCCCGGAGGTAAGCACCACATGAGCCCCTCCGCCACCCAGCGACAACAAGATCGTTGGGTAGTGTCACCGCACGATAACGAGCATTCACTGTCGTCGCGCGTTGTCGGGTCAGGCCTTTGCTTCGGCCGCCGCCAATATTCTCACGAACGCATCCTCGGGCTCCGGCAGATCAGCGATGATGCGCTGTCCGTGCCCGGCCACGAGCCGGTCGAGGTCGAGGTTGTACTTCGGGTTCTCGGCTGTGCTGAAGCCGACGATCACGTGCTTCTGGTAAGCGACATCCTTCTTTCCGAGGGTGAACATTTCCCAGCGCAGACCAGGGCAGCGGCCGACGAGAATGTCGCCCAGCCCGAACGCGATGTCGTCGACGACCGCGTACCACCGGTTGGCCAGCCGTGAGGGGTCGTCTGGATGGGGTTCGACGGATCGGTCGAACCACTTGTTGAGCTTCTGTACGTCGGCATCGGAGGTCCGAACTCGATGCCGTCGCTGGCGAGCAGGTGGGTCAACTGGCTCCGCCGCTCCGGGCGAGCACCCATCACGTGCGCGAACGACTCGGTGGCCTCGGCGCGCGACAGGCGCGACAGGTCACCCGAGTACGGAGGCTGATACGGCTCATACCCGTCCCAGTCGATGCTCATCGGATCCTGATTCCTGCATTCGTCAGTGCCCCTCGGAGGCGAGGGGCTAGGGGCTACAGCATGTGGAGGTCGAGGATCGAGACCTCGTAAGCCCCGCCGTAACGGTCGACCAGCTCGAGCTGCAGCGTCAAGTCGCTCCGGCCCTGCTCACTTGTCCACAGGTCGATGTCCACGTTGAACGTCGGCAGCTCTGCACCCTCGACCTCCACGACGTCAAGCTGGTCCAGCGCCTCCGGCGGCAGTGGCACCAGAGTTCGCCCGTACTCACTGACGGCCCGCTCGATGTCGGCGGCGGAAAGTCGACGGCCCCCTGTCATTCGCTCGGCGCTCGCGAACTCGCCGCTGGCCAGGAGATTAGTCAGCATGGCGACGGCAGCCTGGATTGCATTCACGGCGGTCGGCCTCCTGGAACTCGTAAGGGAGTGTCGTGCGTGAGACCAAGCTGGTCCATGAAGTAGGAGTCGGCATGGCTGGCCAACGCATAGCGTCATCGAACGCCTCAGCCTGGTACCAGTGCATTCGAAGTTCCCACGATTTCTCATGTGCCAGCCGGGGGCACACCGCTTTACGATGCGACAGCTGGAGCATGCCGCACGCAGTATGAGAACATGCACCATTCGATGTCTCTGAGCAGCGAGAAGCCATAGAGTCCGATTTATTTAGTTGCCGATCCCATAGCATCAATAATAACTTCGTGCCTGCTGGCAAACATTTTCGAGTCTATATGGCCCAGTAAATAACTTAACTGCGATGCTCGGAATCTCGTGGAACACAACGTAACAATCAACGCAGAACTAACGGATCTAGCCCTAGAGCGACAAGATCAGCTACAACTCGTTCCACAAACTCAGATACGCAGCACGCAACTACTTCCCAAGGCGCCGGCATACTGAGGTGCGAGGGCTCAAATATCGAGCCGAACACCCATCCTTCGGGGGTTCTTCTTATACTCAGTGCACCAGATTCTTCAAAAGACATGGACCTGAACTCGAAGTCTGACTTACCATTTTGTCCAATCCAGATTCGTAACTCGCGAGCCAGCTCTACTACTGGGAATGAAGGTTCGGAGTATATCAGTTGCGGTTCGTCCAAGACTTCGAAATGAGCATCAACGCGAATAAGAACATCCGCAGGAGTGATTTCCCTCAGGTCGTCCGTGTTGAGGGCATCATACGTTAGCAGCACCAACTCACGCAACGTTCACAGGAAAGGCGTTGATCACACGACCGTCGTCTGTGACTATGGCTCTAATGCGTGTTTGACCCTTCGTACCCACTACTCGGTCCATGTCTGACACGACTCGGAACGTATCATCTAGATTGTTGGGAGCGAATACCGCCCCTTCCGAACGTAGGCCCTGACTCACCCAGGTCTGAACCTCACTGATGTCGTTGGATGCAAATTTTGCTCCGTTACCACCGGCTGTCGAAAGGTGCTTGTTCTTGATGAAGATCGCAGTTGGGTCGTCTGCGGCCCGTTGAGCTGCGCTTGAAGCTTCAGCCAGCCGGGACCCTTGCCCTGCCGACTCAGAGAGGCCAGTGTTACACATGTTATGTACGAGAACCCACTGAGTGCCCGCCCGCACGTGATAGTCGTGCAGGTGGGCGACGTGGAAGTTATGCACGGTCGCGGTCTCACCGGTCGGGGTGACGGCGACGAGCTCGACCCGGACGCCGTCGGCGTCGACCAGCTTGCCGTCCGGCTGCAGCTTCCGGACCGGTGTCCAGCCGCGGCCGTCCACCCAGAACGGGTGCTCGGCCGTCGACCTCACCGTGCCGGTCGACGTCTCCACCAACCAGGTCTCGACGTCGTCGTGCACATAGGTCTCAACTACTGGCTTTGGATGCGTTGCCCCGGTTTCCGGGTCCGCGGCCACGACCTCGTCCCCGACCTTGATGTCCTCGATCGCCTTGGCGGTGCCGTCGGCGAGCAGGACCTGCGTACCGGCCACGAAGCAGGCGGTACGGGAGACCCTGAGGTTGTAAACAGTGGCAGCTGCTCTGGTCAAGGTGACGGCGACGACCTCGACCCGGACGCCGTCGATGTCGACATCGACATCGACCAGTTTGTCCCCCCGCTGCAGCTCCCGGGCGGGGGTTCAGCCGCGGCCGTCCACCCATAACGGGTGCTCGGCCATCGACGTCACCGTGCCGGTCGGGGTTCCCACCTGCCAGGTGTCCACCTCGTCGCGGACGGCACGGAACCGGCCGCGTTGCGGTACCGGGTCTGTCGACCCGGCGCGTCGTCTTCACCGTGCGCGCACCGCGAAGATGAGGCAAGGTCAACGGGCGACAAAGCACGCCGAGATCTGGACAGCGTAGTCGTGCAGGTGCTTGCCGGGAAGTTGTGACCGACCCGCCCTCGCCAGTCGCGGGAACCGCGTCGAGCTGCTCCCGGAGTTCGATGCGCGCATTGTCAGCGCGGATCTCAAGCCTCTTCGAACAGCAGGAAGTTGAACCAAGCCTTCGTGGATGAACTATACAATTAGTGGAAGTAAGTCACCTAATGTGACGAATAAATACGAGAATTCGTTCACGATGGCTGGTCGTCAGTAAACCGCCCCTTGGCCACAACCTTGTTCCCCTCGCTAAGTATTACGAGGCCGAGTGAGGTGAAGGCGTCGCCAAGTCGATCTGGAAATAGAGGCCGAATCTCGACTAACAAATCTTCACCGAGTGGAAGTTCAGTGGACCCGGACGCGCTCGTTACGATACAGGAAGTCTGATACGGTCCGAGATCGAGCTGTGAGCGAACTCCAGACTGAGGCGGCCCAAAGCGTCCGCCTTCCTCCGTAGTGAGGAATCGAACGCGAGCTGTTCGAACCTCTTTTTTCTCGGTTCTAGAAGACATGATCGACTCCCTTCAGCCCTGCATGAAAGGCTTCGCTCTGCGATCCAGGCTGCATTGTATAAACCCCATTCCTAAATATAAAGGGATCGATACTCCTTGAGAAATCGACTCCATCTAAGGCCGAACGATCGACCCTGGCTCTCAAGATCGCAACTTTAGTCACATCAGTGTCTGCGTAATAAATAGCCTCCTGCATGGTGTTAGCAAACTGTCGGCCCTCCAAACTATTGGCGTTTGGTGCAAATCGGCCACTTGACATGACACTGTCATACTCGCGCACGCCTACTGCTCTGTACAGGTCGACGGTCTCGCTAGTTGCATGGCCGGTACCGGCGTTTAGCGACTGCGTAGCGCAAGTGTTGTGTACCAGCACCCAACCGTCCCCGGCCCGGACATGATAGTCATGCAGGTGGGCGACGTGAAAGTTATGCACCCGCGCGCTTTCACCGGTCGGGGTGACTGCGACGATCTCTACCCGCACGCCCTCGGCATCGACTAACTTGTCGCCCGGCTGCAGCTCCCGGACCGGTGTCCAGCCGCGGCCGTCCACCCAGAACGGGTGCTCGGCTGTTGAGGTCACCCTGCCGGTCGACGTCTCCACCAGCCAGGTCTCGACGTCGTCGTGCACATAGGTGTCGACCACTGGCTTTGGATGCGTTGCCCCGGTTTCCGGGTCCGCGGCCACGACCTCGTCCCCGACCTTGATGTCCTCGATCGCCTTGGCGGTGCCGTCGGCGAGCAGGACCTGCGTACCGGCCACGAAGCAGGCGGTACGGGAGACCTTGGTGAGCGTCGCGCCCGAGCTGACGCCGCCAGCGACTCCGCCGGTCAACGCCCCACCCATCGTCGCCCGGGCAAGCCCGCCCGCGGTCATCGGTTGCCCCGAGGCGGCGTAGGAGAGCCCACCTGCAGTGCCGCCCTCAACAGCACCACTTGCGGCGCCAGTAAGAACGGTCCGACCAAGGCTTTGCCCTCCCGCCTTGGCACCCGCCCGCGCCGCCGCCACCCCAGCCCCACCGCCGGCCAGACCAGCCACGCCGCCGATCGCTGCATCGACCCCGACCTGGCCCCAGTCGACCGAACCGTTCTGGTACTGCTGCGTCCCCGCCGACAACCCGCCCGACATCAACGCGCCACCGATCATCGCCGCACCGATCGGACCCCCGACCCCGGTCGCCATCACCGCGATCCCGCCCACGATCAACGCGCCCGCGACGATGTATTCCTTGTGCTCACTCACCCAGTCCGACGCCGCCGACACCGCACTCCGCAACGACCCGTTGTTCGAGTCCCGGTACCCCTGCAGCTCCGCATCCGTCACCGGACGCAAACCCCACGGGTCCACCGCGTTCCGCGGGTCGTTCCCCGCGAAGCTGTACGGGTTACCCGCCCAACCCGCACCCACGACCGGGTCCAA
Organism: uncultured Jatrophihabitans sp.; assembly: GCF_964244045.1. Lineage (NCBI taxonomy): Bacteria > Bacillati > Actinomycetota > Actinomycetes > Jatrophihabitantales > Jatrophihabitantaceae > Jatrophihabitans > uncultured Jatrophihabitans sp. The sequence continues at coordinate 19,330 of NZ_CAXTHK010000042.1, forward strand.
CGGATCGGTCGACAAGAACCCCCGCGACGTCGGGTCGTAAACCCGCGCCTGCATCCACTCCAGACCAGCGACCAACAGACCACCCTGCCCACCGACCGCCACCCCCGGCGGCAGCCCGCTCGGCCCAGCACCCACTGAGCCCGCGCCCGGAGCCACCGCCCACGGGTCGGTCCCGGACGAGCCCGGCCGCCAGGTCGGCGTCACCCACTCCCCGGCACCCGGTGACCCACCGGACGTACCCGCCGGCAGCAGCCCGGTCAACGGCCCGCAGCCGGTCACCGCCACCTCGCCGACCTGCGCCAGCGCCGGCAGAGCCGCCGCTGTGTCCCACATCACCGGCGCGCCGTCCACCTCCGACAGCTCGCCCAGCGCGTCCACACTCAACCGCTGCGTACGGGCGGTCAACCGGTCCCCGTCACGGGCGACCGTGGTGATCGAGCCCAGGAACCCACGCGGGTCCCACGCGAACCGACGCTCGCCGTCCGGCCCGACCTCGCGCACCCGACGCCCTGCCTCGTCGTAGCGGTACTCCGTCGTCCCGTCATCACGGCGACGCGACAGGAGCTGGCCGGCGGCGTCGTAACGGCTGGTGATCGTGCGACCGTCCGTCACCTCACGCACCAGGCGACCGGCACGGTCGTAGCTGTAGCTGGTGGTCGACCCGTCACTGCGCCGGGCCTCGACGAGCTGACCGGCCGGGTCGTAGCCATACGCCGTCCGCAGCCCGTCGACCACCTCCGCGACCACGCGGCCGGCGTCGTCGCGCTCGATCTCGGTGACCGAGGTGACGCCCTCGCGGCTCACCTCGAGCCGCACCACGGCACCGCCGTCCCACGTCCACGATGCGTGCAGCCCAGGCGCCGTCACCGACGCGATCCGCCCGATGGCGTCCCGCTCGACGACCGCGCGCCCCAGTCCGGGCGCCTCCACCGCCGACACCCGGCCGGCCGCGTCGTAGGAATAACGGGTCTGCTCGCCGTGCACCCCGGTGAACGACGTCCGGCGGCCGTCCGCGTCGTAGCACCACGACAGCCCGGTCGCGCCGCGCATCCGGCGGACCAGCCGACCACCGGCGTCCCAGCCGAGCTCATGAACAACCCCACCGCCCTCCCGCACCCGCATCGTCCGGGCCGCGAAGTCCCGCTCGACCGAGCACAGCAGGGTCCCGTCGGCGTAGCTGTCACGCAGCCGACCCGTGTCGTCGTAGGCGTAGGACAGCACCGACCCGGTGGCGTCGACCCGCCGGACCTGCCGGCCGGCCGCGTCGTAGCCGTAGCGGGTGGTCCGGCCCAGCGGGTCCGTCTCGGCGGTGATCCGCCCCATGGCGTCGTAGGACCGAGCCGTCCGGCCGCCGAGCGGATCGACCACCGCGACGCAGCGTCCGGCCAGGTCGTAGTCGTACCGGGTGAGCCCGCCGAGGGCGTTGACCGCCTCGACCAGCTGGCCGGCGGCGTCGTAGCGGAAGCGGCGCCGACCGTTCCAGGCGTCAGCGGTCCGCACCAGCCGCCCGGCCGCGTCGTAGCCGTACTGCGAGACGCCCCGGCCGGGCTCGAACCGCTCGACCACCCGCCCGGCTTGGTCGTAACGCAGCCACGCCTGCTCACCGGTCGGCCAGAACTCACGGACCAGCCGGCCATCACCGTCGTAGCCGAACCCGTACCGGGAGCCGTCGGTGTCGATCGTCGCCGAACGCCGGCCGCAGGAGTCGTACTCATAGGAGAAGGTCGACCCCATCGGGTGAGTGACGTGGACCGCCCGCCCTGCCCGGTCCCGCTCGACCTGGGTCACCCCGCCGGCGGCGTCGGTCGCCTCGACGATGCGGCCGCAGCGGTCGTAGCGGTAGGAGGTGGTGCTGCCGTCGGGCCCGGACTCGGCCACCGTCCGGCCCAACGCGTCGTAGTCGGCGGTGGTCTGGCTCAGCCGGTCCCCCGCCCGCACCGGGAGCCCGGAGGCGTTCCGCTCCACCTGGCGCTCGACGCCCGTGGGGTCGACGGTGTGCACCAGCCGGCCGTTCACGTCATAGCCGAGCCGCCAGCGGCCGCCTGAGGCGTCCTTCGTCTCGACCAGCCGCGACATCGCGTCGTGGATGAAGCCCCAGGAAGCGCCGTCCGGCAGTTCCACCCGGGTCCGCAGGCCGAGGTCGTCGTAGCTGAGGGAGACCGCCCGGCCGAGGGCGTCGATCGTCCGCGCCTGCTCGCCGTGGGAGCCGTGCTCGATCTCGGTCCGACCGCCGGTCGGGTCGATGACCGCCCTCAGGCGACCGGCCGCGGTGTGCTCGTAGCGCCAGATACCGCCGTCGGGGTCCTGCCGGCTCGTCAGCGGACCCGCACCGTCGTAGCAGTACACGGTGCGGTTGCCGAGCGGGGTGACCGCAGCCGTGATCCGACCCAGGCCGTCGCGCTCCAGCCGGGCGACGTTGCCCTCGGCGTCAGTACTGGCGATCAGGTCGCCGTGCTCGTCGTACGCGAACTCCACCCGGACGCCCTCGGGGTCGACGACCTCGCGCAGCAGGCCGCCCTGCCACACCATGGTGGTGATGCCACCCTCGGGGTCGAGGACCTCCGCGGGATCGCGGGAGTCGCCTTCGTAGGCGTCGCGGGTGACAGCCTGCACGGGCTCGTCCTCACCCGCCGAGCTCGTGACGGTGACCGACAGCATCCGGTCGAGCTCGTCGTGGACCCACTCGACGTCCGCGCCCGATGGGCTGACCTGGCGGACGCGACGGCCGCGCTCGTCGTAGAAGGTGGTCGTGGTGGCGCCGTCGCGCGAGGTCACGGTCACCGGGTTGCCGTAGCGGTCATAGCTGGTCGACTGCCGGTGGCCGTCCGCGTCGACCACGCCGACCAGCCGGCCCCGGCCGTCGGCGATCCAGGTGTTCGACCGGTTGCCGTCGGCGTCGG
>NZ_CAXTHK010000043.1:0-21249 GCF_964244045.1 uncultured Jatrophihabitans sp.
CTGGAGCACTTTTCAGTTGATCACCACGCTGTCAGCGTGAAAGCGCCGGGCTAGTGTCTGAATCACACATGGTCGCTAAATCGTCGACAGCCAATGAGAACGACTCGGGCGACGACGTTGCGGCGCCGCTGGACTCGTTGCTGGTAGACGCGGTGTTCAGCCCGGTCCGCCGGTTCAACCCCGGGATGTCCGGCCTGCGGTTCGGCGCACGGCTGCTGGTGCACCCGGTCAGCGTCGGGCGGCGCGCGGCGTCCGTCGCGCGGGAACTCGGTAAGGTCGCGACCGGTTTCTCGTCGGTCGCGCCGAACCCGAAGGACCGGCGTTTCACCGAGCAGGCGTGGTCGGACAATCCGGCGCTCAAGCGGGTGTTGCAGAGCTACCTCGTCGCGGGCAGCGCCGCCCGCGGCCTGGTGACAGACGCCGACCTCGCCTGGCGCGACCGCGAGCGGATGACTTTTGTGGCCGACAACCTCGTGGAAGCGGCCAGCCCCAGCAACAATCCGGTCCTCAATCCTGCTGCGCTCAAGGCCGCGCTGGACACCGGTGGCGCCAGCTTCGTGCGCGGGGCGAAGCACTTCGTCAGCGACATGGCGGTGAAACCCCGGATCCCCAGCATGGTCGACACAACTGCGTTCGAGGTCGGCCAGGACCTCGCGGTGACGCCGGGTGCGGTCGTTCTACGCACCGAGGTGTTCGAGCTCATCCAGTACACGCCGCAGACGCCGAAGGTCCGGCGGGTGCCACTGCTCGTCGTCCCCCCGACGATCAACAAGTACTACGTCGCCGATCTCGCGCCCGGACGCAGCATGGTCGAACACTTCGTCGCCTGCGGCCAGCAGGTCTTCATGGTGTCCTGGCGCAACCCGGAGAAGCAGCACGCGGCCTGGGGTCTGGACACCTACGTCCAGGCCGTGCTGGACGCAATGACTGCGGTCGAGGCCATCAGCAAGTCGCGCAAGACCCTGCTGTTCTCGCTGTGTGCCGGCGGGATCATTTCTTCACTCGTGCTCGGGTACCTCGTCGCCACCGGGCAGGAGAACCGGCTCGCTGCGTTCGCCCTCGGCGTCACGATGCTCGATCAGTCCCGCGCCGGGCTGATGTCGTCGGTCACCAGTCCCGAGTTGGTGGCCGCCGCGTCCGCCAAATCGCGTGCCGACGGCTTCCTTGACGGCCGATCCCTCGCCGCCGTCTTCGCGTGGCTGCGCCCCGGCGACCTGGTGTGGAACTACTGGGTGAACAACTACCTGCTGGGTAAGCGCCCGCCCGCGTTCGACGTCCTCTATTGGAATGCCGACACCACCCGGATGGCGGCCGAGTTGCACGCCGACTTCCTGCAGCTGGGCATTGAGAACTCCCTGACCAAGCCGGGCAGGACGACCGTGCTCGGAACCCCGATCGACCTGTCGCAGGCGACGGTGGACTCCTACGTGGTGGCCGGCATTGCCGATCACATCTGCGCCTGGACGAGCTGCTACCGCAGCGTGCATCTGATTGGTGGGCAAAGCCGTTTCGTGCTGTCTACGAACGGTCACATCGCGTCGCTCGTCAACCCGCCGACCAACAAGAAGTCGAGCTATCGCGTCAGCGACACGACACCGCAGGATCCGCAGGAGTTCCTGAACTCCGTCGAACCGACGCCGGGCAGCTGGTGGACGGACTTCGTCGACTGGTTCTCCAGGCGGTCCGGAGCCGAGAAACTGGCTCCGAAAACCCTGGGCGATGCCGAGCACGAGGTCCTCGCGTCCGCCCCCGGCACGTATGTGTTCGCGTCTTGAGCGCCGAGGCGAACGATCCCCTGACCGATCCCCTCACACAGACCGTGGCCGACGTCGGCGAGGCACTCGGCACCGACTTCCTGTCGTTGAGCGATCCGTTCACCCCGGAGCAGGCCGACGTCCTGAAGCGGGTGCGGGCGTTCGTCGACGACGAGGTGCTGCCGGTGATCAACGACTACTGGGAGCGCGCCGACTTCCCGTGGCCGCTGGTCCGACGCCTCGCCGAGCTCGGTGTCGTCGGCGCCGGTATCGATGGCTACGGCTGCCCGACCCTCGACAAGGTGGCGTCGGGCCTCGTCCAGATGGAGCTTTCCCGCGGCGACGGCAGCCTCGCGACGTTCCTCGGCGTGCAGGCCGGACTCGCGATGACAGCCATCTACCGCTGCGGCTCCGAGGTGCACAAGCAGCGCTGGCTACCGCAGATGGCGGCCTGCGAGGCGATCGGCGCGTTCGCGCTCACCGAGCCCGACCACGGGTCGGACTCGATCGGGCTGGAGACATCGGCGCACCGTGACGGTGACGTCTGGGTGCTGGACGGCGCGAAGAAGTGGATCGGCAACGCCACGATCGCCGACGTTGTGGTCGTGTGGGCGCGCGACACCCGGGACGGCGAGGTCAAGGGTTTCCTGGTCGAGAAGGACACCCCCGGTTTCGACGCCCGCGTCATCACCGGCAAGGGGTCGCTACGAGCCGTCTGGCAGGCCGAGATCGACCTGCAGGGCGTACGCGTGCCGGAATCGAACCGGCTGCCGGGCGCGAACACCTTCGCCGACTGCGCCGACGTGCTGGCGACCACGCGCAGCGACTGCGCCTGGATGGCCCTCGGCCACGCGGTCGCCGGCTTCGACGCCGCGCTCAGCTACACCAAGACCCGCAAGCAGTTCGGTCAGCCTCTGGTGAACTTCCAGATCGTCCAACAACGTCTCGTGCACATGCTCGCCGACGTGACCGCGATGCAGCTGTATTGCGCGCAGATCGGCAAACTCGCCGAGATCGGGAAGCTCACCCCGACCCTCGCCGGCCTCGCCAAGTTGCACAACACATCGAAGGCGCGTGAGGTCCTGGCCGTAGCGCGCGACCTGCTCGGCGGGAACGGGATCCTGCTCGAGAATCACGTGATCCGCCACATGACCGACATCGAATCCATCCACACCTTCGAGGGCACCGAGACGATGCAGACCCTGATCGTCGGGCGCGACATCACTGGGACAGGAGCCTTCTCGTGACCAATCTTGCGAACAATCTCGTCGCCACCGCCGCCGCGCACGGCGATCGTCCCGCGCTCAAGCTCGACGACGCCGTGCTGACCTACGCCGAGCTGCTCGACGACGCGCAGCGGATGGGATCGCTGCTGGCGTCGAAGGGCGTCGGGCCGGGTGATCGCGTCGGCCTGCAGCTCGCGAACGTCCCCGCTTACCCGATCGCGTTCTTTGGTGCGCTCATCGTCGGGGCCACGGTCGTGCCGATGAACCCGTTGCTCAAGGCCCGCGAGGTGGAGTTCTACCTGACTGACTCGGGCGCGAAGGTGATCGTCGCCGGCGAGCAGATGGCCGACGCCGCGAACGACGCCGCGGGCTCGACCGGGGGCGAAGCGATCATCGTCGGGCCAATGGGCCCGGACGACCTCCCGGAGGACCGCGCCGAGGTCGTCGACCGGGCCGACGAGGACACCGCGGTGGTGCTCTACACGTCCGGGACGACCGGCAAGCCCAAGGGCGCCGAGCTAACCCACCACAACCTCTCGACCAACACGCACACGACCGCGGAGACCCTCGTCGAGGTCGGCCCGGACGACGTGATCATGGGCTGCCTGCCGCTGTTCCACGTCTTCGGTCTCACCTGCGGGCTGAACACCGCCGTCCTCGCGGGCTCGTGCCTAACGCTGATCCCGCGCTTCGACGGCGGGAAGGCGCTCGAGGTCATCGGCCGCGACAAGGTCACAGTCTTTGAGGGCGTTCCGACGATGTACGCGGCAATGCTGCAGCACGACGATCGTGACAAGGCGGATCTGTCGACACTGCGCGTCTGCATCTCCGGCGGTTCGGCGATGCCGGTCGAGATCATGAAATCGTTCGAGGGCGAGTTCGGCTGCATGATCCTCGAGGGGTACGGCCTGTCAGAGACCTCACCTGTCGCCTCGTTCAACCACCCCGACGCCGAGCGGCGCCCGGGCACCATCGGGCTGCCCGTCCGCGGCATGGAACTCCGCCTCGTCGACGACGACGGCAAGGAGGTCGCTGAGGGCGACGTCGGCGAGATCGCCATCCGTGGCGAGGGCGTGATGAAGGGTTACTGGGGGCGTCCAGAGGCCACCGAGGAGGCGATCGTCGACGGCTGGTTCCACAGTGGCGACCTCGCCACCCGCGACGAGGACGGCTACTACACCATCGTCGACCGCAAGAAGGACCTGATCATCCGCGGTGGTTACAACGTGTACCCGCGGGAGGTCGAGGAGGCGCTGTACGAGCACTCGGCCGTGGCCGAGGCGGCCGCGATCGGGCTGCCGCACGACGACCTCGGGGAAGAGGTCGGCGCAGCTGTGGCGCTGAAGTCCGGCGCGAAAGCGACACCCGAAGAGCTCCGCGACCACGTCAAGGATCGGCTCGCCGCGTACAAGTACCCGCGCAAGATCTGGCTGGCGGACGAACTGCCGAAGGGCCCGACTGGCAAGATCCTGCGCCGCGAAGTCACGGCGCCGCCGGAGTGAGCGTCGACCACCAGGTCGTCGTCGGTCGACGCTCCCTGCGCATGCGAGTGCGACCGGGTACGGGCACCGGGCCGCCGCTCGTGCTGGCGAACGGCATCGGGGTGCCGCTCGAGGTGCTCGACCCGTTCGTCGACGCGCTCGACCCAGCGATCGAGGCGGTGAGCTTCGACGCGCCCGGCGTCGGCGGCTCGCCGACCCCACCGGTGCCGCTGCCCTACCAGGTCGTTGCAAGCCTGCTTGGGTCGGCGCTGAGCAAGCTGGGCTACGGCGCGGTCGATGTTCTTGGCATCTCGTGGGGCGGCGGGCTAGCGCAGCAGTTCGCCTTCCAGAACCCGAAGCGCTGCCGTCGGCTGGTGCTCGTCGCGACCGCTACGGGCGCGTGGATGATGCCCGGACGTCCCAACGTCCTGCGGCACATGCTCACCCCGCGCCGGCATCAGGACCCCGTCTACGCGCGCCAGGTGGCGGGGCTCATCTACGGTGGCAGCATGCGCAACCCGGACGCGCCCATGCCGCTGCAGGCACGGGCCCAGGGTGGCAGTAGCCGGGGCTACGCCTACCAGTTGCTCGGCACGGCCGGCTGGACCAGCCTTCCGTTCCTGCCGCTGATCCGTCAGCCCACGCTGCTGCTGGCCGGTGAGGACGACCCGATTGTCCCCATCGCTAACGCCCGGATGATGGCACGACTGCTGCCCGACGCCCGCCTGGTCACCTACGCCGACGGTCACCTCGGCCTGCTCACCCGGGCCGACGAACTCGCACCCGTCGTTGCCGAATTCCTCGCCGGAACGGACATCACAGAACCGGTGCGGTGATGCCGCTGACCGATGCCCTCGCGGATGCGCACGCTGCCGCCGAAGCGGCAGCCGCAACCGTCGGGTGAAAGCCGCCCTGCTTGATCTACCCGCTGTTCGGTTCGAGTTCGGGACGTACGCATTCGGCGTCGATCATGCGCTTTTCCAGTGCATTGATGTTCTCATCGGCCGTCGCGACGCTGATGCGATGACCTTCGATCAGGGTGACCCTGCCGACCAGCTCGGCGACACGGCTCGATGAACGACCGCTGATCATCGGTGAATACCTGAAACCGCAAACGGGATGCCCGACCCAGCGAGAAGCCCGCGACGCCAGCACGAACTATTGGAGACGCGCCCGCCCTAGTGAGATCGCCTGTGACCGGGTAGGACCCGACTCGCCTGGTGGGCGTTGAGCTGGATGAAGGTCGCGCGACCACGGACGAGGGTGACCTCGGGCTCGGTAGCGTTGAACAGGGACCCTTCGACGTGAGCGGTCCGATCTACTGATCGTGACACGTCCGCGTGGAGGACGAGCGGCACGCAGGTCAGCACGGGACGTCGGTACTCGATAGTGAGGTCTCGCGTCACTGACGGCCATGCCTGTCGTGTTGCCGCGATTCCGAATACTTCATCGAAGAGCATCGCCGTGATGCCGCCGTGAGCGATGCCTACATGTCCCTCATGTTCGATCCCCAGCTCGAAGCGAAGGGTGGTCGCCGGCGACCTGCCCTGACGGGGCTCGACCACCATCTGGATTGAGGAGGGGTGCGCATACCCCCGGACTGGGTTGTGCGCTCGATTACTTGCCTTGAAATCATCCATCGCCGAAGCCAAGCCGGCCGCCCGCGTCTCGGATCGCAATATCGTCGTTAGCTCACGGACCGACGCCTCGACCCCCGCCATCACCACTGGGGAAACCTCCGTGGCGACCATGGCTTGGGTGAGGCAGCGAAGCGCATCGGCCAAGGACGACGCACTGCTGCGTTGCTCGTCAATTGAGGTCACCCGGACTCCTCCTGCAGCATACGAGCCCCTCGCGTCGACTCCTCAACTCTCGCGGCCTAGCCTACATTCACTTAGCGGTGGTTACCTCACCGGAACTCCCGGCAGCCCACGACCGCGACCGGCAACATGCCGCCCCCGCGAGGCAGGATGCGATACCAACCATGCGTCTCGGCATGCAGATGTCCTACAGCACTAGTTCCGCCGAAACGGCCCGGTGCATCGCCGAGCTGGAGTCCGCCGGCCAGGACGCCGTCTTCGTCGGTGAGGCTTACTCCTTTGACGCCGTGAGTCAGCTCGGTTACCTCGCAGCGCGGACCAACCGACTTGAGCTGTGCTCGGGCATCCTCGACGTGTATTCGCGAACCCGTCTTTGCTGGCCATAACCACCAGCGGGACTGGACGACCTCTCCGGCGGGCGGTTCACGCTGGGCCTCGGTTCCTCGGGCCCCCAGGTCATCGAGGGATTCCGTGGCGTGGCGTTCGACGCGCCGTTGGCGGCCAATCGCGAGGTCGTCGATATCTGCCAGCAGGTGTGGCGCCGCGAAGCGGTGATTCACATGGGAAAAATCCATACCGCTGGACGCCGAGCACGGTGGAGGCGGGCTTGGCAAACCTCTGAAGCTCATTAACACCCCAGTCCGCGATCGGGTACCGATGATCCTCGCGGCGATAGCGCAAGACGAGACCCGGCACTGGGGCCGCTGCGCATTGTGGCTGACACCCAGTTGTTGATTACGGACGACTCCGCGGCGGCCGACCGCGCGCTGCTACGAGCACGAGCGCACCTGGCGCTCTACGTCGGCGGTATGGGCGCGCGAAATCGAAACTTCTACAACGACCTGCTGATCAGATACGGCTTCAGGGACGCCGCGCGCACCGTTCAGGACCTGTATCTGGAAGGTCGCACGGACGCAGCGGCCGCGGCGTTAACCGAGCAGTTCGTGCGCGGTGCATCCCTCATCGATTCAGCCGGCTACGTCGCAGACCGCGTGGCCGCCTTTGTGGAATCCGGGGTCTCGATGCTTAGCGCGCTGTAGCTCGGCGACGGACACGCCGACCAGCTCGCCTCCGTCGACCGCCTCGCGACGCTGCCGAAGTGAGCGGCGAATCTCGCGCGCTCGCAGCCCATGCTTCGCTCAGCCGTTAGCCGGGTACCTGGTGTCCGGTCGCGCCGTGCAAGCTGTCGACGGTGCTCGTCGGGTAGTCACTGACCGTGAAGTCCGTGATCTCGTTCCACCGATCCAGCACAACGTCCGCGGATAACTCCGTGTCGTTCAGGCGTAACCCGGCCGATCTCTCCCACCGCACGACGCTGGCCCAGCCGCCGCCAACCTCCATGACCACACCTGTATGCCTGGAGCGTGGGTGAACGAGTGCTTGCACGAATGGTGAGACCCGTTCCGCGCGGAGCGCGTCCCGCTGGAGCTCGTTGAACACGTCGTCGGTCATGCCGGTCAGCGCCATCGGCGCAACAGCGTTCACGAGGATGCCGCGGCGCTGGCCTTCGACGGCCAGCGTCTTGGCCAGGCCAATGATCGCCGCTTTGGCCGCGGCGTAGTTCGCCTGCCCGAAATTGCCGTGCAGACCAGCGCCTGACGTGGTGAGCACGATCCGCCCGCCGCCCCCCTCCAGTAAATGGGGCCAGGCTGCTCGGGTCACGCTGAAGGCGCCCTGCAGGTGCACATCGACGACGTTGTTCCACTCGTCGGGGGTCATGCGGGCAAAGGAGCGGTCGCTGACCGAGCCGGCGTTGACGATCAACGCGTCTACACGCCCGTAGGCTGCCATCGCGGCCTCGACGATGCGCTCCCCGTCTTGCGCGTCGGCTGCGACCGCGACCGCTGACCCGCCCCCGGTCACGATCGCGTCCGTCGTGGCCTGCGCGGCCTCAGCGCGGCGCGAATGGACGATCACGCGGGCGCCTTCACGAGCGAGGTCGAGCGCATAACGCTGGCCGAGCCCCGCGCCCGCGCCAGTCACCAGGACAACCGCGCCATCAAAAGACCCACGCGCTACGTCGTGCTGAGCGTCGTCAGGTTCCCCAACGACATCCATGGCATCCCCCAGTCCTAGTTCTAGTTATCGTTCACTTGATGGTCTACGCTTCGGTGACAAGCGCCAACAATGGAGTGGACCACATGACACAGCAGGAGATCTCCGCCCACAGCGAGGGTGGGGTCGGCACGATCGTGTTCAACCGCCCCGATCGACGAAACGCCCTGAGCATCGACCTGTTCACCGCGTTCGCCGACCGCCTCGACGAATGGGTTGCCGACGACGACATCGCAACGGTCATCGTGACCGGCGGCGAGCAGATGTTCTGCGCGGGACTCGACCTCGACCTGCAGTCCGGTTTCACGCAGGTGAGCCGGGCGGCCTACGCGGCGGCGTGCCTGCGGGTCTACGGGACCCTGCTCGAATACCCGAAGCCGACGATCGCAGCCTGCGCCGGACCGGCGTTAGGCGGCGGGTGCGACATCGCTGTGTTCTGCGACATCCGGATCGGTGCCGAGAACAGCATTTTTGGTTTCCCGCAGGTCAAGTTCGGGTTGACCCCGTACTTCACGCCGTTGTGGCACATCATCGGGATGAGCCAGGCCAAGCTGTTGACGCTGTCCGGCGAGCGCATCGACGCGGCGGAGGCCTTGCGGATCGGTCTCGTGGACCGGCTCGTGCCCACCGGGACCGTAGTGGAGGCGGCGACGTCGCTGGCGAAATCGATCGCCGAGACCACCACCAAGTCCGCGATGTTCAACAAGCGCATGATCCTGCGCGCGACCGCTCTGGACCCCGTGTCGGCACTGGACTACGAGACCATGGCCTACCGCGAGATCATCTGGCACCCCGACGTCGTCGAGCGCGTCTCCAATGCCTACGGCCGCATCCGGAGCCGGTCGTGAGCACCGATCACCAGTTCTTCGAGGATTTCGCCCGCCGCTGGGTCGACGCGTGGAACTCCGGATCCACCGACCGCGTGCTGGAGCTGCTGCACCCAGACATCACCTGGGACGAGCGGGTCTTCTGGCCGGAGGTATTGCATGGACGAGAGGCAGTCCGCGTCTACGTCGAAGCGGTCTGGCGAGCCATGCCCGGCTACCGGATGGAAGAGCGGCAGCTGTTCACCGCACCCACGGAAGGCCGCGCCCTCGTGTTCTTCCGTCAGACCGGTCGAGGACCCGCCGGCCTTGGTGAGAACCGAAGCTTCGAGACCCAAGGCTGCGACATCTTCCTCGGCTTCACCGACGGACTGCTGTCTGACTACACAGCAACCTTCGACATCGTCGACATGCTGCGCCAACTCGAAGCGCTGCCCCCGCGGGGCCAACTCAAAGGCGGCGCATACCTGATGTCGCTGCCCAGACGCGCCGAGCCCGTCGGCGCTCGAGGCGCGCGCGGAGGCGAGCCCACGCCATGAGCCCGTCGTCTCTGCGGCTAACGGTCGAGGCGGGCGTCGGGGTGATCCAGTCCGATCACCCCGACAGGCGCAACGCCCTCGGCTGGGAGATGTACACCGACATCATCGCCGCCCTCGAGCAGTGGGCCCACGACGACACCGTCGCGGCGCTGATGTTCGTCGGCACCGAGGAGTACTTCTGCGCCGGCTGGGCGCTAGACGTCCTGGAAGGAACCACGGGACCGGACAAGGTTTGTCGATCTCGCCCTGCGGCTCATGACCGCGATCTATGACTACCGCAAGCCCACGGTCGCCGCGGTCTCCGGGGCGGCATTCGGATACGGCATGGACATCTCTACATGTGCGATGTGTCCATCGCGTCGACCAACGCCGTCTTCGGCTCCACCCAGGTCAAGTACGCGATGAACGGCTTCTACCACGCCCTGGCACGACGTGTCGGTGCCCAGCACGCCCGCCGAATGTACTTCGCCGGAGACCCGGTGGCTGCCGAGGAAGCCCGCCGCATCGGCCTGGTCGACGATGTCGTGCCCGCCGGAACCGTCCTAGAACACGGCCTCGCCCTCACCCAACACATCGCGGACTCAGGCTCGGAACTGACGACCGTGCGCAAGGAAGTCGCCCTGCGTGCGGACAACATGGATCACCTCGGCGCGACCGCCTACGAGCTTCGCGTCACCGCCGATCTCGTCCAACGCGGCCAGTTCACCCGCCGTATCGCCGAGGGCCTCGAGCAGATGCGGGCCGGGCGGAGCCGCGCCACCGAACGACCCGTACGTACATGACGAATCTGACCCCTATTCATCACCTGCACCGATCTCCAGCGAGAGGACCGAAGCCATGACGACGACGTCTACGGATCAGCGGCACGAGCTCTACCGCGAACTCGGACTCTGGGACGGCCGCCGCCTGGGTGACCTCGTCACCGTGCAAGCTGCGAAGACGCCGGACCGCGAGCTGTTCGTGTTCGAAGGCCGTCGCGTGACCTACGGTCAATTCGACACCTGGGTCCGCGTCATCGCCTCCGACCTGGTCGCACGTGCAGTGGGTCGCGGCGACCGCATCATGGTCCAGCTCCCGAACTGTCTCGAGGCACTCGCGCTGCAGGTCGCAGCCTTTCGTATCGGCGCCCTCGGCATGCCGGTCGTCCCGATCTACCGCGAATACGAAGTGCGGCAGATCCTGGCCGACAGCACGCCGGTCGTCATCGCCGTGGCCGCCGAGCTCGGCTCACGCAGGCCCGCCGACGAGATCGACGCGCTGCTCGCCGAGACTGGCCACACCCCGCTGATCAAGTACGTCGTCGGGCAACCGGTTGACGGTTGGCGTGCGGTGCCCCGGCCAGGTGACGTGGACGAGATCGAACTGCCTGAGCCTCTCGACGCCGACGAACCAGCAGTGCTTCTCTACACGTCGGGCACGACGTCCGCACCCAAGGGAGCGCTGCTCTCGAGCGCGGCCTTGATCGCGCACCTCCATAATTTCCAGAAGGCACTCGACGCCGACGAGGACAGCGTCATACTGGCGGCGACTCCGCTGTCACACCTCGGGGGTTTCATCGCCGGCGTGATCATGCCGGCGTTCCTCGGCGGCCGGTCGGTGATCATGTCCTCGTGGCGTCCCGACGACGCGGTGGCAGAGATCGAACGTGAGCGGGTCTCGATCGCCATGGGCGCGACGGTGTTCCTGTCCGATCTGGTGAACCGGTACGAAGCCGGGCAGGGTGAGAAGCACCGTCTGACGCTGTATGCCTGCGCCGGGGCGACCATGCCTCCCTCGCTGGTGGAGCGCGCTGAGGCGGTCGGTGTCCGCGCGATGCGCTGCTATGGGATGACCGAGACCGCGGGTGTGTGCGCGGCGGCGCCGTCCGACGCGCCAGTCTCGCGGCGGGCGCACTGGGACGGCAAGGTGCTGCCGGGGATGGAGATCGAGGCCGTCGACTTCGACAAGACGCCCTTGCCTGCCGGGGAGGAGGGAGAGCTGCGAATCCGCGGCCCCCAACTGCTGGCTCGATACACCGACCCGGACCGAACCCGCGAACAACTCGACGACAACGGGTGGTTCTACCCGGGCGACATCGGGGTGGTCGACGCGGAGGGGTGGATCAGGATGTCCGGCCGACTCAAGGACATCATCAACCGCGGGGGCGAAAAATTTTCGACTCTCGACATCGAGGCAGCCCTCGCCGCCCACCCCGATGTGCTCGCGGTCGCTGTCACCGCCGTGCCGGACGAGCGATTGGGCGAAGCGGTGGGCGCGTGGCTGGTCCTGCGTGACGGCACGCCCTGGGGCGGCCCCCAGCCGATCATCGACCACCTCGAGAGAGTCAGACTCGCCCGCCAGAAGATCCCGACTCACTGGGTCGTGGTCGACAGCCTGCCCACCACCGCCAGCGGGAAGGTGCAGAAGAACCGTCTTACCAACGTTGACAGCGCCGTGAACTAGCTCGCGGGCCGCGAACCCACGGCCCACGGAGAGGGCTCCCAAATTCCGGCCCGTCTCGCATGGCACGCGACGCACGTCGCGTCATGTTGAGCTGGGAGTGCTGCCCCCTCGGACACAAACGAGGATGAGATGGCAGCTGCCCTCTCCGTTGTCGCCGGGCGAGTGCTGCGGTCGAGACCACGGCGCTGGTAAGAACAGCCCCAGAGGGAGTCTCGCGTTTCGCGCACCCGAATCCCAGCGCTCCCGTTGGTGCATGAGCGAGCGGTCGGCGTGCCGGACTCGGTTGACGACCTCTGGTGGCTGACGCCGGTGCATTGCCGCGAGATGCATGGAGTGCATGTCTGGACCGTGGTCGACGACCGTGTCGCCTCCTGCCGGTTGAAGGACTACCCGGTGGAGAGCTCAGTCCTCAGGAAGATCGGTGCCCGCTTGTGCAGGAATGCCGAGATGCCCTCGTCCGCGTCCGACGTCTGGACCGCGGCGCTGATCGCCGCTGCCTCGTGGTCCAGCTGCTCGGCTAGGGGAACGCTGTCGGCCTGGCGTATCAGCTGCAACGTCCGTGCGTGAGCGGTGAGTGGCCCGGCGGCGAGGGCTGTTGCCTCGGCCTCGGCGTGCGCCTCACCGGTCTCGACCAGCCTGCCCACGAGTCCCGCAGCCTGTGCGGCGACGGCGTCGAGGGGGCGGTTGGTCAGGATGAGGTCAGCGGCGAGGGCGTGTCCGAGGCGCCGGGTCAACAGCCACGAGACGCCGCAATCCGGTGTTAGACCAACCGCCGTGTACCCGATGACGAACGTCGCGGAACGCTCCGCCACGACCAGGTCGCTGCCCAACGCCAGGCCCATCCCGGCGCCGGCGCAGGAGCCGTGGACCGCCGCGATCACCGGTACCGGCAGCGCCCGCAGCCCGAGGATTGCCTCATGCATCGTGCCAGCGAGCTCGGCGATGAACGCGCCCGGCTCGGGTGCCGCGCGGAGTCGGCGAGTTCACCGCCGACACAAAAGTGTCGACCGTTCCCGAAGAGCAGGACCGCTCCGAGGTCGGTGCGGGTCGCGACTGCGGCGACCGTCGCGCGCAGCGAGCGCGCGAGATCCATGGTGATCGCGTTGCGGCGCGCCGGGCGGTTGAGCCCGATCGCGCCACGCCATGCTTGACGTCCAGCGTCACCGCCTCCGCTGGCGTGCTGTTCACAGCCCCAGGTCTCGGCCGATGATCTCTTTCATGATCTCGGTGGTGCCGCCGTAGATCGTCTGGATCCTCGCGTCGACGAAGGCCCGGCTGACCGGGTACTCCCGCATGTAGCCGTAGCCGCCGTGCAGCTGCAGGCAACGGTCGGCCACTCGCATCTGCAGCTCGCTGCACCAGTATTTGGCCTTCGCCGCGCGGGCGGCGTTGAGTTCTCCGCGGCTGTGCAGGGATACGCAGTTGTCGACGAACACTCGGGCGATGTCGACCTCGGTGTGCAGCTCGGCCAGCAGGAACCGGCTGTTTTGGAAGGTGCCGATCGGCTGACCGAACGCTTTGCGGTCGCGGACGTAGTCCATTGTTCGGGCCAGAACGCCTTCCGCGGCGGAGACTGCGGTGACCGCCAGCGAGAGCCGTTCCTGGGGCAGGTTGCGGACGAGCTGGAAGAATCCCTGGCCCTCGTCGCCGAGGCGGTTAGCCAGCGGAACGCGGACGGACTCGAAGTGCAGCTCGCTGGTGTCTTGGCCGTGCAGGCCGAGCTTGTCCAAGTTGCGGCCCCGCTCGAAACCGGGCATGCCACGCTCGACGACGAACAGGGTCAGTCCGCGGTGCTTGTCCTCTGAGGTTCGTGTGGCCACGACGACCAGGTCGGCGTTCTGTCCGTTGGAGATGAAGGTCTTGGCGCCGGTGATGAGGTAGTCGTCGCCCTCTCGCACGGCGCGGGTGGAGATGCCGGACAGGTCGCTTCCCGTCCCGGGCTCGGTCATGGCGATGGCGCTGACCAGTTCGCCAGAGGTCAGGCCGGGCAGCCACCGTTGCTTCTGCTTGTCGGTGGTGAGGTCCAGGAAGTAGGGGCCGACAACGTCGTTTTGCAGCGCGAGGCTCAGGCCGGCGGAGGCATAGCCGGCCCGGCCGAACTCCTCGTCGACGATGGCGCTGAAGCGCCAGTCGTCGATCCCGGCGCCTCCGTACTGCTCGGGGGTGCCGAACATCAGCAGCCCGCTGTCGCCGGCGCGGGTGAACAGTTCGCGGTCGACGATGTGGTCGCGCTCCCAGCGTGCGTCGTTGGGGGTGACTTCTTTGTCAATGAAGGCCTTAACGGTGCCGCGGAAGATCTCGTGGTCCTCGTCGTAGACGCTTCGGGGGGTCGTGTCGGGCATTCTGGTCTCCTAGAGGAAGAGGTCCGTGGACAGGTCGGCTTCGGCAGCGTTCCCGTAGCGATAGGTTGCAAAGTCGGTCATGCCCGCGCCCCGCAGGACGTTCTCGTCGATCAGGCATTCGCCGGTGCGCACGCCGGCGGCCTCGACGAGCACAGTTTGCGCGGCGTCGGCCATGATCTCTGGCCGACGGGAGATCTCCATGGCGGCGTCTCCGCCGACGAGGTTCTGAACCGCAGCGGTTGCGATCATCGTTCTGGGCCACAGGCAGTTCGCTGAGATGGCGCGCGGGTGTTGCTGGCCCGCGAGACCGAGGGTGAGCATCGTCATGGCGTACTTGCTGACCGTGTACGGGGCGTGCGCGCTGAGCCACTTCGGGTCCAAGTTGAGCGGCGGCGACAGGGTGAGCACATGTGGCGCATCGGACTGGTACAGGTGCGGCAGCGCCAGGCTTGTCATGGCGAATGTGCCGCGCGCATTGACATCCAGCATGAGGTCGTAGCGTTTGGGTGGCAGTTGCCCGATCGGGACCAGCGCGATGGCGGAGGCGTTGTTGACCAGAATGTCGATTCCACCGAACGTGTCCACGGCGGTGCGAACGGCTCGCTCGACATCGGAGTCATCGCGGACGTCGCCGACCACCGCGACCCCGTTGCCGCCGGCGGCCTCGATCTCCTTCACCGCGGTGTGCACGGTTCCGGGTAGTCGCGGGTCGGGGGAATCGGTCTTGGCCAGCAGGACCACGTTTGCGCCGTCGCGTGCGGCGCGCACAGCTATGGCCAGTCCGATGCCGCGGCTACCGCCCGACATGAGCAGCGTGCGCCCGGCCAGCGAGCCCGACGGCGCGGGCTGCCCCGCGGCGCTCACTGGTAGTCCTTTCCGGCGGCCGCGCGCTCGATCAAGGACGCGGGCGGTGCGAACCGATCCCCGTATCGCTGGGCAAGTTCGTGGGCGCGGTCGACGAACCCGCTCAATCCGCCGTTGTACTGGTTGATGTACTGCAGCACTCCCCCGGTCCAGGCAGGGAACCCGATGCCCAGGATCGATCCGACGTTGGCTGACACCACAGAGGTGAGCACTCCCTCGTCCAGGCAGCGGACGGTGTCGATCGCCTCGGCGAACAGCATCCGCTCCTGCATGTCCTGAAAAGGCACCGACTCCTCGCGGGTGAAAGCGGACAACCCCGGCCACAGTCCGGTCTTGCGGCCGTCGGCGTAGTCGTAGAACCCGGCCCCCGTGGATCGGCCGCGACGATCCCACTCGTCGATCATCCGGTCCACCACCGCACCTCCGACGTACTCCGGCGCGGGACCGCCCTCGCCGATGACGGCGTCGACGGTCTCGGTGCGCAGTTTGCGGCACAGGGTGAGGGTGAGTTCGTCGACCAGCGCCAGGGCCCCGACTGGGTAGCCGGCCTGGGTCGCGGCCCGTTCGATCGACACGGGGGAAAGCCCTTCGGCCACCATTGCCAGGGACTCGTCGACGAACTTGAGGATGACCCGGCTGGTGAAAAAGCCGCGGCTGTCGTTGACGACGATGGGTGTCTTGCTGATCTGGCGGGCGATGTCGTAGGCCCTGGCCAGGGTCTGCTCGCTCGTTTTGGCGCCGACGACGATCTCCAACAGCCCCATCTTGTCCACCGGTGAGAAGAAGTGCAGGCCGATGAACGCGTCGGGGTTTGGTATCGACTCGGCCAGGCCGGTGATCGGCAGGGTCGAGGTGTTCGAGGCGATCACGGCGTCGGTGGCCAGGTAGGGCAGTGTCTCGCCGATGACCTGTGACTTCAGCGCCGGGTCTTCGAAGACCGCTTCGATGAGCAGGTCGGCGCCTTGGGCGTCGCTGGGGTCGACGGTGGGGGTGATCCGCGCGAGCAGGGCGTCACGCTTGCTGCTGCTCGAGCGGCCCTTGGCGATGTCCTTGTCGAGTATTCGAGCGCTGTAGTCCTTCCCGCGCTGGGCGGACTCGAGGCTGACGTCCTTCAACACGACCTGCAGGCCTGCCTTCGCGCACACGTAGGCGATGCCGGCGCCCATCATGCCGGCGCCGAGGATGACCACCTTGCTGGCGGTGTGCACGGGGAACCCGTCCGGGCGGCCGGCGCCGCGGGTGATCGCCTGCATGTCGAAGAAGCTGGACTTGATGATGTTGGTCGAGATGGGACCGCAGACCAGGTCGGTGATGTAGCGGGTCTCGATCAGCTCGGCGCTGGCGAAGTCGACCTGCGCACCTTCGACGGCGGCTGCGAGTAAGGCGCGGGCAGCAGGGGCAGGTGAGCCTTGGGATTGTTTGCGCACGATCGCCGGCATTGCCGGCAGCATCCCCGACAGCGAGACGTCGCCGGGCGCGCCGCCCGGCATGCGGTAACCCTTTCGGTCCCACGGCTGGGTGGCCTCAGGCGTGTCGTTGAGCCAGCGGATGGCGGCGGGGAGGAGATCATCTGGGTCCTCGACGAGGTCGTCGACGAGACCGGCCTGCAGCGCCTGTGCCGGACGAAACCGCTGTCCGGCCAGCAGGATGTCCTGCAGGGCTCGTTGCAGCCCCAACATGCGCACCGTCCTGACCGTGCCGCCGGCTCCCGGCAGCAGCCCGAGGGTGACCTCGGGCAGGCCCACGACGTTGGGGGGCTGGTCGAGCAGCACTCGGTGGTGGCAAGCCAGCGCGATTTCATACCCGCCGCCCAGGGCCGGGCCGTTGATTGCGGCGACCACGGGCACGCCGAGAGTCTCCAGCTGCCGCAGCGCCACCTTGACGGCATCCATCATGGAACGAATCGCCGCGGTGTCCTCTCGGCCGGCGTTCATCATCAGCGTCAGGTCGCCACCGGCGAAGAACGTCGGCTTGGCCGAGGTAATGACGACGCCTCGCAACGTGCCTGCTTCGGCCTGCAGGTGAGCGACCAGCGCGGGCAGCTCACCCCGAAAACGACTGTTCATGGTGTTGGTGGACTGGTCGGGATCGTCCATCGTGACGACGACGATGCCCTCGTCGCGGGTTTGCCAGCCGAACATCGGGTGCTGGTGGGTTGTCTGGGTTGTCATGACGTCCGCCTCGCGCTCAGACACGCTCGATCAGGGTGGCGACACCCATCCCGCCGCCGATGCACAACGTGACGACTGCCAGGCGGGCGTCCCGGCGTTCCAGTTCGTCCATGGCGGTGCCGATAAGCATCGCCCCGGTCGCGCCCAGCGGATGTCCCATCGCGATCGCACCTCCGTTGACGTTGATCTTCTCCAGCGGGATGCCGAGGTCCTTGGCGTATTTCAGCGGTACGGCGGCGAACGCCTCGTTGATCTCGAAAATGTCGATGTCCTCGACGCTCAGGCCTAGACGGCCCAACAGCTTTCGTGTGGCAGGGATCGGGCCCGTGAGCATGATGGTCGAGTCGGCGCCTGAGGTCGCAGTCGCGACGACGCGGGCGCGGGGCGTCATCCCGAACCGGTCGCCCACGCTCTCGTCACCCACGATGACCAGGGCGGCGCCGTCGACGATGCCGGAGGAGTTGCCGGCGTGATGGACGTGGTCGATGCGTTCCACCCAGTGGTAACGCTGCAACGCCACAGCGTCGAAGCCAGCTTGCTCGCCCAGGGTGGCGAACGAGGGTTTGAGAGCGCCGAGGGTGTCGACGGTGGTCTGCGGCCGCATGTGCTCGTCGTGGTCGAGCACCACCGTGTCGGTCAGGTCTCGGACAGGGACGATGGACTTGGCGAAGTAACCCCCGGACCAGGCCCGAGCGGCGAGTTCCTGTGAGCGCGCGGCGTAGCTGTCGACGTCGGTGCGGCTGAAACCCTCGATGGTCGCGATGAGGTCCGCGCCGATCCCCTGCGGCACGGAGAAGGTGTCGTAGGAGGTGGCGGGGTCATTGAACAGCGCCCCGCCATCGGCCCCGAGCGGGATACGCGACATCGATTCGACACCGCCGGCGAGGATCAGCTGATCCCATCCTGAGCGCACCTTCTGCGAGGCAACGTTCACGGCCTCCAGTCCCGATCCGCAGAACCGGTTTAACTGCACCCCACTCACGGTGTCCGGCAGGCCCGCGACGAGAGCAGCCGTGCGGGGCAGCACCGCGCCTTGGTCGCCGATGGGGGACACGATGCCCAGCACGAGGTCGTCCACCGCGGCCGGGTCGAGCTGCGGGTGACGAGAGCGGATCTCGTCGATCAAGCCGACAACCAGTGACACGGGCTTGATCGAATGCAGCGAACCGTTGTCTTTACCCCGCCCTCGCGGAGTGCGGATCGCGTCGTACAGCAGAGCCTCGGGTGCACTGGCTGACATCATGGGGTCCTCTCGGCAGTTTTTTGGTCGCGGTAGCCGACGGCCACGGTACCTAGTGTACGTTCACTAGACAAGGGATTGGATATCCTGAGCGCCGTCGGCCGAGGTCGGCCCAGTACGCACGCCGTCAGGAAGCAGACCCGTGTCCCGACCAGCAGGCGCGCCACGCACTCGACCCCTTCGCGTGCGCATGTCGAGTGATGCGCGGCAACGCCAGCTCGCTGAAGCGGCCGCGTTGAAGTTTCATCACCTTGGTTTTCACCAGGTGTCGATGGCCGACCTGGCCGCGACCGTCGGCGTCACCGCCCCCGCCATCTATCGCCACTACAGCGACAAGCAGTCGCTGCTTGCTGCGGCGATCTCGACCGGACTGGACGAGGTCGAGGTCGCGCTCGCCGAGCTCGAGTCGATTTCATGGCCCGCCGCGCTGGGCCGACTCGCCGCGACCGCGATCACGCGTCGCGACCTGTGGATCCTGCTGCAGCGAGAACTGCGCCACCTGGACCCTGCACGGCGAGCGCCCATCACCGAACGGTTCAGCGTCATCGTGGCTCGACTGGACACGGCGCTCGCCGATGCTGCCCCTGACCTTGACGCCGACACGCTCGCGCTACGCCTCACCGCAGCCTTGGCGGTGCTGTCCAGTCCGTCGCTGTACCGCCTCGACATGCCCACAGACGACTACACGCATTTGTTGGCAGGCGCGGCAACCGCCGCCAGCCTCACCGAACTGCAGGGCACGCCGGCGACCAGCAGGCGCTTTCGACCCAGCGCGCAAGCAAAGGTTGCCGCGGGTGAGTACCAGAGGTCGGTTCAATCGGAGTCTTCGCGCAGCGAAGAGCTTCTGCGGACCTCACTGGAGCTCTTCCACGAACGGGGTTACGCCGCCGTCAGCCTCGATGACATCGGCGCGCGCCTCGGGATGGCTGGCCCGAGCATCTACTACCACTTCGCGACCAAGGCGGACCTGCTCGTCACCGCGTTCACACGAGCGACTGAGTGGCTCAGCGCCAGCCATTCCGGCGCCGGCACGCCACCAGACCTCGACGAGCTGGTTCGCGGTTACGTGGACCTCGGCGTCAGGGAGAGGCTGCTGTTCGGGGTGTATGTCCTGGAAGCGATCAACCTGCCACCCACCGTCGGGCGACGGATCAGACAAAGTCTCGACCGCGACATCGCGGCGTGGTCTGACGCTCTGGCGCTAACCCGACCGGAGCTCACCGTCCAGCAACGTCTCGTTCTGGTGCAGGCCGCACGGGCTGTCGTCAATGATGTCGTACGCGTGGGGCACTTCCACGACCGCGATGAGATCGCCGAGGAACTACGGGATCTGGCCTGGTCGGTCTTGTGTGCAGAACCGTTAGCGGTGCAAGCCTAGGCACTCGCGACGCGCGGAACAGTCACTGTGTGACCGCACGGAGTCCCGCCAGAGTGTTGAGCCCGGATAAGTACGTCCGCCTCCAACCCTGCGCCTCGATGCCTGTGACTAGTAGGCCGTCGCGTCTAAATGGCTTGGTATAGGTCAAAGTTTGATACGGGCGTCGCTGGTGGTGAACCGCCAGTCGACTTGGCGTGTGTCGGTGTTGGTGGCCTTGGTCCAGGCGTCGAGTTCGGTGTTGAGGATGTCGAGGTCGGGGATGCGCCGGCCGAGGCATTGCTTGGTCAGGCAGGACAGTTCGATCTCGGCGGTGTTGAGCCAGGAGCCGTGTTTGGGGGTGTGGTGGATCTCCAGGGGTTGGGCGAGGGCGTAGGCCTTCTCGGGCGGGAACGCCTGGTAGAGCGAGGCGATGTTGTGGGTGTTGAGGTTGTCCATGACGAGCACGACCTTTTCCACGTCGGGGTAGTCGACGTCCAGCAGGTGTTCGACGCCGTGGGCCCAGTCGAGGCGGGTGCGGGTGGGTTCGGCGTAGGCGCGGCGCCAGCCGCGTAACGGTTCGGCCCAGACGAAGATCGAGCAGGTGCCGTGGCGGACGTATTCGGAGTCCTCGCGGGCCGGTCGCCCGGGCGCGGCCGGGGTGCCCGGACGGGCATCGTCAAGTAGTTGCAGGGGTTTCTCGTCCATCACCACGACCGGAAAGGCCGGGTCGTAGCGGCGGGTGTAGACGCCGAGCACGTCTTGCATCGCCGGGGACTGCCCCCGGTTCGGTTGACTCCTTGCCTGTGAGGATTGCTCCTCGCTGGAAGGATCAGCATCATGCCGAAGGCCTTTCCTCCGGAGTTTCGTCGTGACGTGGTCGCGGTCGCCCGCAAGGGTGAGGCGCCGATCAGCCAGATCGCGAAGGACTTCGGGATCTCCGAGTCGTGTCTGCATCGTTGGCTGAACCTGGCCGACATCGAGGACGGTGTGCGCCCCGGCGCCACGGTCAGCGAGTCGGCCGAGGTGCGGGAGTTGAAGAAACGCAACCGGGTCCTCGAGCAGGAGGTCGAGATCCTGCGCCGGGGGTGTCAGATCGTCTGTGTAAGCGGCTGGTCGGTCTGAAAGGAACATGAT
>NZ_CAXTHK010000044.1:0-20197 GCF_964244045.1 uncultured Jatrophihabitans sp.
CGGTCACCACGATCAGGAACCCGACTTACACCACTCGGCGGGACTCTCCCCCCTGACACGCCCGGCACGCCGCCACGTCCAGACAACCCGCCACTGACCGCCTAATTCAGCAGTCTCCTAGAACACCACGCAAGAGGTCACCCAAGGCGTCATAGTCCGTAAGCGACGCCCGTAGCTCGAGAGCAGCGGATCCGATCCGAACCGTCGCGTCGGCCCAGTCATATCCGGTCAGCCGGTAGTCGAAGTCGAACTCTGCCATCGCGCGAGTATGCCCTCGGCATCCGTCGCCGAAGCATGCCCGCAGGACTACGGACTTCGAGACGTTGCCACCGCTATCAGCGACCCGACATTAGCCAAACTCTCGTCACGACCGACGCGCTGTCATCGGCGTGAGCGGTTGGTTGATCAAGCTGCCGACCCCGGGCCGGTCCCGAGTCGATACACCGACGCGGTGGGCAACTGGACCGGACAACTCCGAGCTGACGCATGGACGTCGACGACCTCCGGCACGGTCACGTACTCGACTTGCTGGCGCCGGGCCGGCAACGGCCGCCGCGCCCAGCCACCCCGCTGACCCCGCCGACACGGCAGGCCCTGACACGCTCGAATCCCCTCAATGTGACGTAATCACACCTCTCAATGACGGTCGACCATTGCCCATCATTATCAAGTCTTTACTGATAACGGCACGAATGCTACCAATATTGGTAGGTCGGTCAACTTTTCAGGTGACACAAGAAACATTGTTGGTTGTTGTTGGGTGGCGTTGATAAATGCGCGGCGGGATGAAGACCTATCGGGGTTCGCCGGCTGCTGCCCGCAACTATGTGGAGGCTGATCGGGGCCGTGCGGATGACTATTATCTGGCCGAGGGAACCGGCATCGCGCAGCGCTACGTCGCGTCACCCGAGGCCGGGGTGCAGCGCGTGACGCCGCTGTCCGGGGATGCGTATGAGGCGTGGGTGGCCGGTGTCGACCCGGAAACCGGGGTGGCGAAGGGGCGGTTGCGGCACGACGATCAGGCGGTCCGCTTCGTCGAAGTGACCGTCAACGGCCCGAAGTCGTGGTCGCTGGCGGCGGAGTTGCAACCGGAGATTTCAACCGCCTATGACGCCGCACAGGACCGCGCCGCGACCCAGATCATCGGTCGGCTCGGGCAACACGCGACGACGCGGGTGGGCCCCCGGGGGCGGCAAGTGCAAATGCCGGTGCAGAAATCGAGGCGGCGGTGGTGCGGCATTACACGTCGCGCGCCGGTGATCCCCACCGTCATTTACATCTGCAGATCAACGCGCGGGTGTTCGCCGCCGGGACATGGCGCAGCCTGCACACGGTTGGCGTCCGGGATTCGCTGGATGCGATCAACGGCGTCGGACACGCCGCCGTGGCCACCGATCCCGCCTTCCGGGCCGCACTCGCGGCGCACGCGTTCACCCTCGATGAGGGCGGCGAGATCACCCAGTTGGCGCCGTTCGCCGGTGCGTTCAGCGCCCGCGCGGCGCAGATCACCCGCACGATCGACGGCCACGAGACCGACTGGATCGCGGCGCACCCGGGGCAAACTCCGGGCCCGGCGTTGCGCCGCTCGTGGGACGCGCGAGCGTGGGTCGACGGCCGCCCGGACAAGATCCACCCTGCCCGACGGATCGGATCTGAACGGCCGGTGGCGGGCCGAACTCGCCACCCTCGGCTACTACGGCCCCACCCGGGAGGTCCCGCTGGAGCCGGTCTCGGTCGGCTCGCTGGACCACGACCAAGCCGTCGACGAGGTGCTCACCCGCCTGGCGGCGCGACGCTCGGGGTGGAACGCGCCGGACGTGCGCGGCGAGGTTGAACTCCTCCTCGCCCGCCGCGGGATCGTCACTGGCGAGCGGGTCCGTCTCGAGTGGGCCGAAGACCTGACCGCCCGCACCCTCGAGTCCTGCGTGCCGCTGCTGGACCGGGCCGGGGTGCCCGAACACATCCGTGCCCTCACCTTCCCGCATGTGCTCGAGGTCGAGGGTTCAGCCCGGCCGAACGCAGGTGCGCACAAACCGACCTCGCCAGCAGGCTCGCAGTCCGCGGCAGTGCCCCCGCTGCGGCGCCCGCCAAGCAGCCCGCACCCATCGCGCTCGCGGCGACCGTGCCGGGTGGGCGGCAGCTCGACGAGACCCAGACCGCCGCCGCGCAGGCGCTCGCCGGCAACGCCCACCTCATGGTCATCGAGGGCCCCGCCGGTGCCGGGAAGACCTCCACCCTGGCGGTGGCCCGTGACCTGCTGGCCGCCCGGGACCGTCGCATGGTGGTGGTCACCCCGACGTTGAAGGCCGCGTAAGTCGCGCAGGCTGAGCTCGGGTCGCGGGCCGGGTCGGCGGCCTGGTTGGCGTTCCAGCACGGTTATCGGTGGGGCGCCCACGGCGCGTGGACCCGCCTGCAACCCGGCCAATCGGACCCGCACACCGGCGATCTACCGCGGTCCGGCGCCGGCCGCGGTGCCGCGGGCCGGGGACCTGTTGCTGGTGGACGAGGCCGGAGGCTGGACCAGGACACCGTCCGCGCCTGCTCACCGTCGCCGACGAACACCACGTACGCCTCGCGTTGATGGGGGACCGGCACCAGCTCTCGGCGGTCGGGCGCGGCGGCGTGCCCGACCTCGCCGCCCGCTGGGTCGACTCGGACGCCTATCACACGCTCGAGACCGTCCACCGATTCACCCACGAGACCATGGCTGCGGACGGGCAGCTCGAGGTCGTGCCGGACGTCGAGTACGCGCAGCTGAGCCTGGCCATGCGCACCAGCGAGAACCCCACCGACGTGTTTGCCGCGTTGCTCGAGCGCGGCCAGATCCGCCTCTACGACACCGACGCCAGCCGGTTGGCGGCGCTGGCAGACCTCGCCGCCACCGACATCCGCGATGGCGGGCGGGCGCTGGTGGTGGCCGACACCCGCGACCAGGTGAGCGAGCTGAACACCGCGATCCGCGACCGCCTCGTCACCGCCGGCCTCGTCGACAACACCCACGCCATCACCACCGGAGCTGGTCACCGGATCGGGATCGGGGGCCGGATCGTCACCCGCCACAACGACACCACCCTCGACGTCGCCAACCGCGACATCTGGACCGTCACCGGCATCGACGCGGACGGCTCCATCACCTCGGCGGTCAACCCGGTCACCTCGACGGTCACAGCGACCCAGGCGTTGGTCAACCCAGCACCGAGGGCCCGGGCGATGGTCACCCCGGCGTTCGAGTCCTGCCGTCCGACTACGTCGCTGCGCATGTCGAGCTGGGTTACGCCTCCACGGTGCACGTGGTCCAAGGCGACACCGCGCACGCCGGTCACCTCATGCTGGGTGAGCACACCGGCGCCTACTCGACCTATGTCGGGATGACCCGCGGCCGCACCGGCAACATCGCGCACGTCGTTGCTGCAGATCTCGACAACGCCCGCGAGCAGTGGGTCGCGACCTTCGCCCGCGACCGGGCCGGCTTAGGCCCCGCCCACGCCGCGCAGTTGGCCGCCAAGGCGGCGGCGAACTACGCCCAACCCCGCCCTGTGGACGACGTGGTGGCTGAGCTGCACTCGGCGTAGACCAGCGAGCAGCAGGCCCTCGACCGGCTCGCCAACCTCGAGCCCCGCGTCGACGCGCTCAGCCGGATCGTCGCCGTGCACGCCCGGCGGGACGCTGAACTGCCGCCCCTGAAGGACACCTACCAACGAGCCCAGCAGACCCTCGAGCACGCATCAGCACGCGCTGAAACTGTGTCAGCCGCAGTGGCACGAGACGCCGAGCGGCTCCGTGACGCGCTGCTCACCGACTGGGACACCCGCCGGGCCGCCGCGAACCAAGCCGCTCAGATCGTGGCCGCAGGGCCGGGCCGGTTCCGGCAACACCGCGCCGCGGTCACGACCTGGGCCAAACGAGCCGACGGCAGCTGGCGAGCCCGCTACCGCGACGCCCGCGGCAAAGAACACTCACGCCACTTCGGACGAAAATCGACGCCCAACAATGGATCGACTCGGTGACGACGGCAGTGAACACCGGTACCTACGTCGATCCCGCCAAGGCCGAGTCGCCGTCGGCGAGTGGTCCGAGCGATGGCTTGCCGGGCAGGGACACCTGAAGCCGTCGACCTACTCCCGCTATGCCGGCACTGTTCGCACACACGTCTTGCCGCTCTGGCGTGACGTGCCCCTGTCCGACATCTCCCGTGCGGAGGTGCTTGCGTGGGTGAGCGGATTAGCAGCCAACCGTTCGCCGTCGACCGCGCGCAAGGCGCACCGGGTGTTCTCGCTGATGCTGTCTCTTGCCGTTCGCGACGGACGTCTCGTCCGGAATCCCGCTGATGGAGTCGGTCTGCCACACGAGATCCAGCGGGATCGTCGCTACCTCACGCACGAGCAGGTCCGGGAGTTGGCCACTGCGTGCGGTCAGCCGGTCGACTCAGTTCTCAAGCGGCGCGCAGGCCGCGGCCACACTGCGGCGGACTACGAACTGGTCGTCCTCTTCCTCGCCTACACAGGTGTTCGCTTCGGCGAGATGGCGGCACTGCGGGTCCGTCGAATAGACCCCTTGAAACGTCGAGTCGAGATCGCGGAAGCCGTGACTTCCGTCGACGGGTTGCTCGTATGGGGGACACCGAAGGGTCACGGACGACGATGGGTGAGCGTGCCACGGTTCGTCGCAGAACGACTCGGCGAGCGTGTCCACGGCCTCGACCCTGATGACCTGGCATTCAGCACACCCCAGGGTGAACCGCTCCGAGCAGGCAATTTCCGTCGGGACGTCTTCACCCCAGCGACGCTGCGTGTCGGCCTCGAGGGGCTGGTGCTGCACGGACTCCGCCACACCGCGGCAAGCCTCGCGATCGCCGCTGGCGCCGGCGTCAAAGTCGTGCAGCAGATGCTCGGCCACAAGTCCGCGACCATGACCCTCGATCTCTACGGTCCCCTCTTTGACGACCGTCTCGACGAGGTAGCCGACGCCCTTGATCTCGCCGCACGCTCGACTAGGCCCACTCGAAGCAACGTTCGAGTCATGCCGGGTGTGGCCCCCCTCAGCGTCTAGAAACGGCTGTTGTCACAGCCAGATGGTCGGCAGCGGGATCTCGAGGGCGCGCGCCACCTGCGTGATCGCTCGCCGATGGTGACGTTGCGATGCGGTCAACGCGCTGATCGTGATCTCGACCGGGGTGTCGTCCCAGAGCGCCCAACACCATTCGTCGTCGTCGAGGCGAGAGCGGTAGGCGACGCCACCGATGTGGGGGTAGCGCTCCCGGATGGCTCGGCTCAGCGCCTGTGTCACCGGTCTGCCGACAGGGCCGCCGAGACGGACGACCGCCTCGTCCAACCGGACTGGACTGAGCGGTGTTCCGAGATCGCTTGCCTCTAGGGCCGTTCGGACCAGGGGATGCTTGTCCAGCTCGAGAAGCAACTGGGGATCGTGGACGTCGACCAGCGTCGTGGGCTCCGCCACTGTCACGCGACCAATGTGTTGCGCTGCGAGCCAGTCGCTGACGCCGTCCGCAGGATCCGGATGGTCTACATCCCCGTCTTCGACGCCTATGACACCGGCAAGCAGGGCTTCGGCTTCTGGCGCCGGACGGAAACGAGCCATGGTCTCGAGCAACGCGCCCGTGAGGTTCTCCGCAACATAACGAACGGTGTAGTGACCCCGTGGATCGTCGTAGCGGTTCCGGCCCGCCCCCTCGTGCGAGAGGCGTGGCAGCACTGCCGGCACGGGGTGTACACGCCACGCACCTCCCGTCGGAAGTCCTCGTTGCCCTAACTCCGGCGGCACGATCAGCCCTCGAGGAAGGCGCGAGTCGCGGCTAGCAGAGGCTGCTGCGCATCATCGGGATCGCTTCCTGCCAACAGCACCAGCGGGGCCCGGTCGTCGAGTTGAGGATTCGCCGAACGAAGGAAACTCGCCGGCACACTTCCTGTCGAGTAGACGAGGCTGATCGCATAGGTGATGCGGTACAGAAGGTGCAGCCGGCCCTGCTCGGCGTGGTCACGAGGCTCGGCACGCTCGTCGCGCCACCTACGAACCGTCCGCGCATCCGCTACTCCGACGCCGGCTGCCGTGAACCTCGGGCCGATCGTCTCCAGTAGCCAGCCGGCCTGCTCCCACGATGGAGTGGTGAGCGCCTCCTTGTATGCGCGCTCCCAGGCGTCGTCGGCAGAGATGCGGCTGACCTCGCCATGGGCAGCTGCAGCGGCGTTCGACATCGGGCCCTCCGCTCATCCGTTTGCCACGCGAGCCTACTGCGGTATCTCCTGCGTCTCTAGTGCGGAGCTATTTGGGGCCTGATAACTTCGTAATCCGTGTCAAAGTATGGTGGTTCGGGCGGTGTCAATCGCGAAATGTGAAGCCTGCGTGTGCGGACTTTTTTGCGGACTAAACCGTAAAACGCCCAACAGGGTGGCTAACTCGATGTCGCCCTAGCCCAGCAAACACGGGGGAAAGAGGGTGCCCCCGGCCAGATTCGAACTGGCGACGCCCGGCTTAGGAGTCCGGCGCTCTATCCCCTGAGCTACGAGGGCGGGGCTGATGCACCCGCAGTCTACGGGCCGGCGACTCCGACGGCGGGGCGCTTCGGGAGCACCCCGCCGCCGTCTGCCGAGCGACTACCCGAGCGTCAGCGCGGTGTCGTCGATCAGGAACGACGTCGCGTTGGACGAGTTCTCGGTGCCGGTCCAGGTGATCGTCACCGACTTGCCGGCGTAGGCCGACAGGCTGACGATGCGCTTCACGTACCCGGTGCCCTGGTTGACGTTCGAGTACGACTGCACGGACGTGCTGTTCGCGGAGACCGCGAGCTTGTCGTAGGCGGTGCTCGTGCCCTCGGTGCTGTCGATCCAGAGGTAGTACGTCAGTGACGCGGTGCACCCGGCCGGGATCGTCACCGTCTGAGTGAGGTGATCGGTGTGCGTGCTGCCGTACCCGTCGAGCCAGGCGTAACCGCTGCCCGTACGCGCATACGTGCCGTCGGTGTTGATGACGCCTGACGACTGTGTCCAATTGGTGGTGCCGGACTCGAAACCGGGGTTGAGCAGCTTCTGCCCGCTGCACGTGCTGGCGCCGCTGGAGGACGAGATGGTCCACGAGAAGGTCGCATTGCCCGAGGCGCCGGTCGAATCCTTGGCCGTGACGGTGACGTTGTAGGTCCCCGCTGCGGACGGCGTTCCGGAGATGGCACCGGTCGTCGAGATCGACAATCCGGTGGGCAACCCGGTAGCGCTGTAGGTCAGGGCGGCGCCGGCCGAGTCCGTCGCCGAGATCTGCAGGCTGGTGGCGGTGCCGACCTTTCCAGTCTTGCTGCCCGGGTTCGTGACCGTCACCGTGTGCCCGGTGGTCGTGCCCGCTTTGAAGGCCGCGACGCCGTTCGGCGTGCCGAGGCCAGTCGGGCCGTCCCAACCGGCCGCGGCGGTGCACAGCAGGGTCGGCGTGCAGGTGCCGTTGTTGCCGCTGGTGACGTCGTTGAGGCTGCTCGCGTGCGAGTACGGATCAGCGGGCGGCACGTCGGTGCTGCCCGGGGTGCCGGCCAACGCGTAGACCGAGGCGATGATCGGGGCCGCGGCGCTCGTGCCGCCGTACACGGCCCAGCCGCTGCCGCCATAGGTCTGATATACGGCGACACCGGTGGCCGGGTCGGCCACGGCAGAGACGTCGGAGTCCGCGCGCTTGGCGCACGTCGCGGTGGAGACAACGCTCTGGTACGACGGCTTCGCCTCGCTGCTGGAGCAACCGGAACCGCCGCCTTCGGTGGAGTTCGTCTTCCAGACCGACTCCGTCCACCCCCGGGTGTTGCTGGCCGTCTTGAGCGCAGTGCCGCCGACCGCGACGACGCGCGGGGAGGTGGCCGGGTAGATGACGCCCCCGCTGTACGCGCCGTCACCGGTCGACGCGGTGTAGACGACACCGGAGGACTTGAAGTAGGTGCTGTCGGAGCCGGCTTCGCTGCCGTCCTCCGAACCGCCCCAGCTCATGGACACGAACTTCGCGCCGAGGGTGGCGGCCTCCTTGACGGCGGTGAACAGGTTGTCCGACGCGTCCTTGGCCTCGATCAGCGTGATGCCGCACTTCGGGCAGATCGCCGAGGCCATGTCGAGGTCCAGGGAGATCTCGCCGGCCCAGCCGGTGTCGGCGGTCGGCAACGGGCTCGTGGCGCCGGTCTGGTTGAGCTTCTTGAAGCAGCCGTTGGCCGTGGTGCACGCAGCCAACCCGTACTGCGTGCGGTAGGCGGCGAGGTCGCTCTCGGCGTTGGGATCGTCGTAGGCGTCGACGATGTAGATGCGCTGGCCGGTGCCGGCCGTGCTCGAGGGCAGGGCGTAGGCCGACTGCAGGCTCGACGGGCCGAAGCCACCGGGCGTGGCCTGGGGGCTGGCCGCAACGGTTGCCTTGGACGCGAACCCGAGATCGCTGCGGCGCAGCGCGAAGCAGGTGAAGTGACCTTCAGGGACGGACTGACTGCAGCTGTGCACGGTCGTGACCTTCGCGGTCGACGAGGACGCTGGAGTAGCCAGCGCTGATGTCGACGGGATTGCCAGGGCCGCCACGCCGACGAGGACGACGAGTCCTCGAAGCGCAGCATTCACGGGTTGCCTCCTGGGCAGGTGAGATCGGGGTGGCTCGCCGGGGTGCGAGCCTGTGCGGAAACGTAGAGCTAGATGAGTGCACGGTGGGGGCAGGCTACTGACAGCTTGTGGTCTGGCAGGAACACCCCTACCGGTGACTAGTGTCGACGGCGTGAGCGAGCCCGGTGTCCTGACGCACCTCGACGAGCACGGCGCGGCCCGCATGGTCGACGTGTCGGCGAAGGATGTCACCGCCCGCACCGCGACGGCCACCGGACGTTTCTGCACGACGCCTGAGGTGATTGACCTGCTGCGCCGCGACGGGCTGCCGAAGGGCGACGCGCTGGCCGTCGCGCGCATTGCGGGCATTGCCGCGGCCAAGCGCACACCCGATCTCGTCCCGCTCTGCCACCCCGTCGCCTTGCACGGCGTCACGGTGGACCTCGAGCTGCAGGACGACAGCGTGGTGATCACCGCGACGACGCGCACGGCCGACCGCACCGGCGTAGAGATGGAGGCGCTGACCTCGGTGGTCACGGCCGGTCTGGCGCTCTACGACATGGTCAAGGCGGTCGACCGCGGCGCGGTGCTCACCGACGTCCGGCTGCTGGCCAAGGCCGGTGGCCGATCGGGGGAGTGGTCGGCGTCGTGAAGGCCGCAGTGATCACCTGCTCGAACCGCTCGGCGAGCGGTGAGCGATCAGACGACTCGGGCGAACTGCTGGTCGCCCTGCTTTCCGAGGCCGGGCACGAGGTGGTACTGCGCCGCATCGTTCCCGACGAGATCGAACAGATCCGCGCGGCCGTGCATGCGGCATTGGACGCCGGCGCGCGAGCCGTGCTCACCACCGGCGGCACCGGATTGACCCCGACCGACGTGACCCCCGAGGCCGTCGAGCCGTTGCTCGACAAGCAGGTGCCGGGCATTGCCGAGACGTTGCGTGCCGTCTCGCGTGAACTCGTGCCGACGTCGGTGCTCTCACGTGGCGTGGCCGGGACGATCGGCGCCGCGCTCGTCGTCACCCTGCCCGGCTCGCCGGGCGGCGTACGCGATGGGATGGCCGTGCTGACACCGCTGCTCGAACACGCCGTGGATCAGCTCGGCGGCGGCGACCACCGCCCCGGCGGCGGGATATGAGCGAGGTGCGGCAGGGCAGCGACGGCACCCCGGGCAGCGACGTCGATCCGGTGCTGCGGCTGGTGACCGTGTCGGCCGAACCGCTCGACGTCGCGCTGCACGAGGCCGCCGTCGCGCACCCACGAGCCGGTGGCCGGGTCGTCTTCTGCGGCGTGGTTCGCGAGCACGACCACGACCGCGAGGTCGTCGAACTGGAATACGAGGCGCACCCGAGCGCGGAGCAGGTGCTGGCCGCGGTCGCCGCCGAGATCGCGGCCGACCCCGAGGTGCTCGCCGTTGCGGTCAGCCATCGCACCGGAGTGCTGGCGATCGGCGACATCGCGTTGGTGGCGGCGGTGGCCACCGCGCATCGTCGGGAGGCGTTCGATGCGTGCGCCCGGCTGGTCGACGAGACGAAGGACCGGCTGCCGGTCTGGAAGCGGCAGGTCTTCACCGACGGCTCGGACGAGTGGGTCAACTTCCCGTGACGCCCCCCGGACCGAACCCTCAGGACGAACCCGACAACGAGCCGGTGCTGCCGAGCGTCACCCGTGACGAGCTCGACGAGGGCTGGGGCGACGAGCGCTCGAACGTACGCGACGAGGACTGGTATCGACGCGAACGCCCGCCGCACCACGAGTGACGGCCAGCGGTCGCCCAGCGCGGTCAGCCCTGCGGTGTAGGGCGGTGGGAGCCTGATGTGCCCGAGCCCTGCTGAGCGAGCAGGTCGCGGATCTGCGTGAGTAGCAGGATGTCTTCGGCCTTGGGGTCGGGGTCGGGGTCGCCCTTGGCCGTCCGCGCCGCTCGGGCCTCGGCGAGCCGGTTCAGCGGGGCGACGATGAGGAAATAGATCGCGGCGGCGACGATCAGGAACGAGATCACTGTGTTGATGAAGTCGCCGTAGGCGAACGTGCTGTCGTTGATCGTGAACTTGAGCCTGCCGAAGTCCGGCTGGCCGCCGATGGCCGCGATGATCGGCGTGATGATGTCCTTGACCAGTGCGTTGACGACCGCACTGAAGGCCGCGCCGATGACGACCGCGATCGCCAGGTCGACGACGTTGCCCCGCATCACGAAATCCCGGAAGCCTTTGAGCACTGTTCTCTCTCCCTCAGCCCGAAGCGACACGGGTTCGTCCCCGCCCGCGCCGAATACTAGGGCGGCGAGATCAGCACGACGGTGAACGTCCGCGACGCCTGCTGGCGAGCCGCGCGCAACGCCGTGGCGCGGTCGGCGGCGATCACGACCACAGCGGCCTCGCCGTCGCCGCCGGGGAGCACGCTGAGCACCGTGGCCCCGCTCGCCACGAGTTGGGCGTCGGCCCGCGCCGCCCCTTCGTCGAGCGTGTCCGAAGGCCCGGCCAGCACGTCGACCTGGTCGCCGACGCGCACGTACTCGGCCGACCGACCGCCGGCGACGGTGATCGGCACTGCTCCGAGCCCTGCGGCCAGTCCGGTGGTGATGCCGGCGCCGAGCACGCGCGGCGCGGTCAGTGGTTCACGGGCGGTGAGCGCGCCGGCGCAGCGCCGCCCGATGACAGCGCGGACGCTGTGCGGCGTCGGCGGTGGATGCAGGTTTACCGGCCATTGCTCGATCCGGACGTCAGCCGAGTGCAAAATGCGCCCGGCGCCGATGGCATGCGTGGTGACCACCACCGAGACCGTGCGCACTGGGGCCCGAGCGGCCGCGCGATCGCGAGCCGAGTTGAGCGCGGTGAGCGCCGCCAACAGCAGGCAGGTGGCGGCAGCGATCAACTGCGGCCAGCGCCCCACCCGCAGCCAGGCCGTACGGAACGAGTCGAACATCAGTTGACCGTAGGCAGCAGCATGGCTTTCCGGAGGAGCGTCAAGCCCGGCTGTGGACGATCTAGCGTGCTGTGGACAGCGACCTGGAAAGCGTCACACGTGTGTGCCTCGAGCGGCAGTCAGGAGGAGGACGCGGCGGCCTTGCTCGAACCACCCGACGACGTCGACGACGAGCTGCTGCTCGACGACGCGCTCGAACTGCTCGACGAGGCCGAGGAGGACGACGAGCTCGACTCCTTCGCCGCTGCGCCGGTCGACGACTCCTTGCTTGACGAGTCCTTGCCCGACGACTCTTTGCCGGCGGATTCTCTGCCGGACGACTCCTTGCCGGACGACTCCTTGCCCGACGACTCCGTCGCCGAACCCGAGCCCGGCTCGCCGGAACTGGACTTGGCGCGGCTGTCGTTTCGGTAGAAGCCCGAACCCTTGAACACCACGCCGACGGCCGAGTAGACCTTGCGCACCGAGCCGCTACACACCGGGCACTCCGAGGCCGAAGGTTCGGTGAACGACTGCACCAGCTCGAACTTCTCGCCGCACTCGGGGTTCGTGCAGGCGTACTGGTAGGTGGGCATGAACTTCCTCCGACGAACTGACGCGGCTAGCCGATACCGGCTGGCACTCACAGGCTACGACTGCTAACCGAACGGGCCGACACCGGTATTCCGCCCACGCCCGTCAGCCGGACCCGTCAGCCCAACCGCGCCCACCCCGACGGGGTGACCACGGCACGCACCGGGCGGTCCCACGGCTGCGCCGGAACCTGCACCTCGCACTCGCCGTCGTAGAGCAGGGCCGCGGTCTCGGCCGACGGAGCGCAGCGTGGCAGCGCCCGGTCGTAGGACCCGCCACCGCGTCCCAGCCGCATCCCGTCGGCGCCCACCGCGAAGGCCGGGACGAGCACCGCCTGCGCCTGGCGGACGGCCGACACGCCCAGCGCCGGCCCCGGCCCGGATCCGGACCACCACGCCCAGTCGAGGTCGCGATCGGGCCGGGTGATCGGCACGAGCACCCGCACGCCGGCTGCGGTGAGGCCCGCGAGCAGATCCGTCGAACCGGGTTCGGTGCGCAACGGCACGTACGCCGCCACGCAGCGCCACCCGGCCGATTCCACGCGGGCCAGCACCGCTGCGCGGATCGCAACCCGGGCGCGCTCACGCTCGGCGTCGGTCATCGCTGCCCGGCTCGCGATGCGACGCCGGCGCAGCTCGTCCTTCGCGGCCGTCACCGGCGGATCACTTGAAGCCACGCCGACATTCTGGCCCCGTTAGGCTCGTCGAATGGCCAGCCGAACCGTGACCAAGGCGCTCGTCCCCGCAGCAGGGCGGGGCACCCGCTTCCTACCCTTCACCAAGGCGGTGCCGAAGGAACTCGCCCCGCTCGTGACGACACCAGCTCTCGAGTTTGTCGTGTCCGAGGCGGCGAGTGTCGGCATCACCGACGTCCTGTTCGTCGTCAACGACGAGAAGCAGGCACCCATCGCGGCCTACTTCTCGCCGCACGAGGACCTCGCGGCGGCGCTGGAGAAGAAGGGGGACGAGAAGGCGCTGGCCAGCATCCGACGTCCGGAGGAACTGGCCCGCATCGCGTATACGCACCAGACGGACCCGCGGGGGCTCGGGCACGCGATCGGGTGCGGTGCGGAGTTCGCGGCCGGTGAGCCGCTGGCCGTCCTGCTGCCCGACGACCTGGTCGACGATCGTGACTCACTGCTCGGTCCGATGCTCGACGTCTACGCCGAGTACGGCGGCATCGTCATCGGCCTGCTCGACGTCGGCATCGACAACATCAGCAAGTACGGCTGCGTGGTGCCGGCAGAGGGCGCCGACCCGAGCGCAGACGTCGTCCCGCTCGTCGACATGGTCGAGAAGCCAAAGGCCGAGGAGGCACCCAGCACGCTCGCGATCCTCGGCCGCTACGTCCTGCCGCCGGAGATCTTCGCCGCGCTGCACGAGACCGACCCCGGCGCAGGCGGCGAGATCCAAATCACGGACGCCATGCAGCGCCTCATCCACGGCGGCACCCCCGCGCACGGCGTCGTCTTCCGCGGTCGCCGCTACGACACCGGCGACCGCCTCGATTACGTCAAGGCCGTCGTCCAGCTCGCCGTCCGACACCCCGACATCGGAGCGGACTTCCGCGCGTGGTTGGGGGATTATGAGCCCGAGGGTGGCGATTGACAGGAGAGCACGCTGTGGCTGATGACGACCGCCTGCGGACGGTCGACGAGCATCTGGCGACGGTGCTCGACGGCATCGGCTCCATCGACCCGATCGAACTGATGCTGCTGGACGCGCAAGGCCTGCTGCTCGCCGAGAACGTCCGCAGCGACTTCCCGCTGCCCAGCTTCGACAACTCCTCCATGGACGGCTACGCCATCCGGGCCATCGACACCCGTGAGGCGAGCGCAGACGCACCCGTCTCCTTGCGGGTCGTCGGCGACATAGCGGCCGGGGCGTCGTCGCGCTCCGGCATGGGCCCCGGACTGGCCATGCGGATCATGACGGGAGCCCCGATCCCGGCGGGCGCCGACGCCGTCATCCCGCTCGAGGACACCGACCGCGGGATGGCCAAGGTCGCCATCCGCCGCACCGTGCACACGGGGGAGTGCCTGCGTCGAGCCGGTGAGGATCTCGAGGCCAACGCCCCGGCCCTCGCCGCCGGAGCCGCACTCGGCCCGCAGCAGCTCGCGCTGCTCGCCGCCATCGGCCGCGACCGGGTGACCGTCCGCCCGCGCCCGCGGGTGATCATCCTGTCGACCGGCAGCGAGCTCATCGAGGTGGGCCAGAAACCGAGCTTCGGCGAGGTCATCGACTCGAACTCCTACATGATCGCCGCGGCAGCCAAGGACGCCGGCGCCGATGCGCGCCGAATCGGCATCGTTGCCGACGACCACGCCAAGCTCCTGGACGTACTGGAGAGTCAGCTGCTGCGCGCCGACGTCCTGGTGACGAGCGGCGGGGTGTCGATGGGCGCCTACGACGTCGTCAAGGAAGCGCTGAGCGAGCTGGGCACCGTCGAGTTCACGCGGGTCGCGATGCAGCCGGGCAAGCCGCAGGGCTTCGGCCACCTCGGCAACAAGATCCCGATCTTCTGCCTGCCCGGCAACCCCGTCAGCAGCCTGGTGTCGTTCGAGGCGTTCGTCCGACCTGCGATCCGCAAGCTGCTCGGCAAGCGCAGCCTGCACCGCGCGACCGTTCAGGCGACCGCTCTCGAGGGCGCGAGCAGTCCGGCGGGAGTGCGCCAGTACCGGCGCGGTGTCCTGCACCGCGAGGGCGGCGGTGGGTACAGCGTGTCGCTCGTCGGCGGCGCCGGGTCGCACCTACTGGCCTCGCTCGCGCTGTCGAACTGCCTCGTCGTCGTTGACGAGGAGGTCACCGAGATCGTGCCGGGCACGGAGGTCACCGTCATGCCGTTGCTGCTGTCCAACCGTTGACGCGGCGGCGATCGGCATGGCGAAATCACCCGGGTGGCCGGCCGAACTGACGGCCGGGCCGTTGGTGCTGCGTGCGCCGCGGCTGCGCGACGGGCGTCTGTGGAGCGAGATCCGCATCCGCAACGAATACTGGTTGGCGCCGTGGGAGCCGTCCTCGCCGCTGACCTGGGGCGAGCGCAACGCGGTCTCGGCATGGCCGGCATTGCACTCGGCGCTGAAGGCGGCCGGCCGGCACGGCACGATGCTGCCGTTCATGATCGACTACGGTGGCCGCCTCGTCGGGCAGATGAACGTCTCCAACGTCGTGCACGGAGCATTGCGATCGTGCACCGTCGGGTACTGGGTCGACGGTTCGGTGGCGGGTCGCAACATCACGCCCACCGCTCTCGCGCTCGTGATCGATCACTGCTTCGCACAGGTCGGCCTGCACCGCGTCGAGGTCGACATCCGCCCCGAGAACGCGCCGAGCCTGCGGGTCGTCGAGAAGCTCGGGCTGCGCCGCGAGGGCTATTACGAACGCTTTCTCGACATCGACGGTGGGTGGCGTGACCACGTCGCCTTCGCGGTGACGGTTGAAGAGCTGGTCGGCACGCGGATGGTTGCCCGGGTGGGCGCGCTGCCGCCCGCGCCGACGTGGCGTTCGATGCGCTGACTCCCTCAGCAGTCCTTCTCAACCTCAGGTTGAGCTTCTCGCCCGACACGCCGTCGCACGTGCCGGATTCCGGGGCGCGCAGTAATTAGCGTGCTGATCACCGGTGTTACTGGTGTGACTGGAGAGTTTCAGCTGCAGACGCCGCACGCCTTGCCCGCACGAATCCAGCCCGCGATCGGAGGTGCTGCATGCTCTCCCCGTTCATGACCGTCGTCATCCTGATCGTGCTGTGGATGATCGTCGTGGTGCCCATGGTGCTGCGCCGCACCGACGAGCGTCGCCGCGAGCGCTCCGTGGCCGAATGGGGTCGGGGCATGCGCGCCCTCGGTCGCCGGTCCGACACCGTTGCGGCGGGCGGCGCCGCGAGTGCCGGCACGCACGCGCGTTCCGAGGTCTTCGTCCCCCGCACCCACCGAGCCACGCTTGCCGCTCCGGCGCGCCGGCCCGTGCCCGCCGCCCAGGAGGCGCTGATGTACCCGCCCGACCGCTCCGAACTGTCCGACGCGCGTGCCCAGATGCTCGCGCGCCGCCGGCGCTCCCTGACGCTGCTCGCGGGGGGCAGCATCGTGTTCGGGTTGCTCGCGATAGTCATGGGTGGAGTGTTCTGGCTGCTCGCTGCGCCGTTCCTGATCGGGCTTGCCGGCTACACGTGGTTCCTGCGCAGCCAGGCACTCAACGACCGGGCCCGCCGCGAGACCCGCCAGGCCCGCGCCGCGTCGCGCCGCCCGGCCGGGTACGACGCCACCACCGAATTCGGCCGCTTCGAGCAGGCCTCGGACACCGTTGTGCGCATCGACGACGACGACATCGAGCTACACAGCATGGACACCATCGACCTCACCGGCCTGTACTCCGAGGAGCAGGAGCCCGAGACGGTCGTGCGCCGGGCCAGCTGAAACGGGCTGATAGTCTCGTCGACGGCCTTCGGGCCTTCCCGATCGACGTCGATCCGTGTCGTAGATCAGGGGCTGTGGCGCAGTCCGGTAGCGCACCTCGTTCGCATCGAGGGGGTCAGGGGTTCGAATCCCCTCAGCTCCACCATCAAGCGGGGGCTCCTCGGCGCGCTAATCCGCCTGCGAGTTTGACCGGGTTAAGACCGTGTAAGATCGCTCAAGGCCGACTCCTCCGTCGACCACCGAGCAACATGCCGGCATCCGCGCAGCTCACTGTCGTCTCGCCTACCACAGATGACGCCACGACCGCTCGAACCAGCGTTGGTGACCCGCCAGGTTACATGATCGAGCTGGCCTCCCGGCTGGCCTCGAGCCTGCGCGCGAGTGACACCGTTGCCCGCTTCGGCGCAGACGAGTTCGTGGCGTGCGTCGACGAAGGGGCCGGGGGCGACATCGAACCGATCGTGCGTCGACTGTTGGCGACGATGGCGGCTCCCTGGGGAACCGGCCCCAAGCGCTCGGCCCGCTGATCACTCAACGGTGCGGGTGTCAGACAGGCCTGCTCGAGTCGTCGTCGACTGAGATCTCTTCGTGGCGCAGGCTGTCGCGCCACAGCGTCATCTCGGTGACGGTCTCGACGTGCGCTGTGACGCGTTCGTACACCTGCGTGTGAACGACCACCTCGGGGAGTTCCTCGCGCAGCAGGATCACCAGCGGCTCGTTGGCGCCGATCGGTGCGCGAGGAACGGGGGGTCCGTCGAGGGCGGTGCCCCGGTACCGCTGACCCGGGCCGACGGGCTCGACGTCGAGGGTCTCGACGACGAGTTCCTCGCGGCGAACTACGACGTCGACGGTCCGCGTCTCGGACACCACGCGACGACGTAGCCGAACGTGACCGGACTCGACCCACGCTCCGTTGGCGACCAGTTGCTCTTTCGAGATCACCATCTCTGACGTGGCGTCGGCGGGCACCGAAGAAGCTGGTTCGGTCACTGTCGGGAGCCCGGCGGGCGAGGGATGCAGCGAGTCGGCGGAGGTCATGAGGCTCTCCTCCCCGTTTTTCCGGCGTCACTGACAACGTCAGGCGCAAGCGACGCGCCGGGCTGTCGGGTCGCGGTCAGTCGCGCCTGGGGCCGGCCTCGGCCGGACGGGGTTGATCCTGGGGGTGGAAGCGGACTGCCAGCAGCGCCACGTCGTCGTCCGGCTGGTCGCCGACCATGCCGGCAACCACCGCGTCGAGCAGATCCTCGAGGCCGAGGTCGCGGCAACCGTCGAGCACCGCGAGTAGTTGAGCCTGGCGGTGATCCACGTTGAGGCTTCGGGTCTCGATGAGGCCGTCGGTGTACAGGAGCAAGGTCTCGCCCGGGCCCATGTCGGCGGTCTCGTCGTGGCGGGTGGCGTCGCGCAGCGTGGCAAGCGGCGGGTCCACCTGACTCACCAGCAGCGTGGGCACGCCGTCCGCGGTGACCCGGACCGGGGTCGGGTGGCCGGCGCAGGACCAGCGCAGACGGCGCAAGCCGGCGTCCGCTGCCGCGTCGTCCTGCTCGATGCGGGCGACGATCAACGTCGTCATCGTCGAGATACCGAGGTCCCTCATCACGGTGTCCAGCCGGGCGATCAACGCTGACGGCGGCTCGTCCTTGTGCTCCCACGCCATGCCGCGGAGCAGGTTGCGCAGCTGACCCATGACGGTAGCGGCGGCGATGTCGTGCCCGGCGACGTCACCGATCATGAGCGTGGTCGCGCCGGTAGGTGGCAGCAACGCGTCGTACCAGTCGCCGCCGACCTGGTCATGAGACTCCGCCGCGCGGTACCGGGCTGCGATGTGCAGGTGATCCGGTTCGGGGAGCCGGGTGAGCATCGCGTCCTGCAACGCGCGGGCTACCGCTCTGTCGTGCTGTGCGGCTGCGCGCAGGCGCTCGTTGGCGTCGGCGAGATCGACGGTCATCGCCCGCTGCACGGCGTAGAGCCGGGCATTGTCGAGCACCGTCCCCGCGCGCTGCGCGATGTTGGTAACGAGCTCGATCTCCGCCGTGGTGAACGGCTCGCGGCCGGCGTCGCGGGCGATCAACAAGACCCCGTGGACGGTGTTGCTGAACACCAGCGGCCAGGCCCCGTAACACTGCGGCGCAAGTGTTCGGAATGCCTCGATCGCCTTCGGCGATCGCAGGGCAGGGAGCCCGGTCTCCAACGCATCGGAGTACACCACTTGCGGCTCGCCGGACTGCATCGCACGCAGGCTGGCCCCGCCAGCACTGCGGACGCCGACCCAACGCTCGTTCGCGAGGTCGTTCAGGACCGGCTTGGCCTCCGACCGCGCGTGCCACCAGCCGACGTCGTGAGGCAGGTTGTCATCGTCGACGAGCGACACCAGCGACCAGTCTCCGAGAACCGGGATCACCAGGCGGGCCAGCAGGCCCACAGCGACCTCGGCGTCCAAGGTTTCGCTGAGTGCCTGGCCGACCTGTGCCACCAATGCGAGCTGAGCGTTGGCAACGACAGCCTGCTGCGCCGCGGAGCGCAACGCGAGTTCGCGCGCTGCGGCGCCGGACAGAACACGCAAGACCTCGACGTCGGCATCGCTCCATTGCCGAATGCGCGTGTCGACGACACAGAACGAACCCAACGCATGGCCATCGGGCGAGATGAGCGGAAAGCCGGCCCATGCGCGCACTCCCATTGCCACGATCGACGGGTTGGCAGCGGTGAGCGGGTTCGTCGCTGTGTCGCCCTCGATGAGCGGCTCGCCGGAAGCGACGACGTACTGACAGAACGACTCGTGCACTGCGTTCTGCACCGGACCGTCCGGCTGCAGGCCGATCCGCGACTTCCAGAAGGAACGTCGGGAGTCCATCAGCGTGAGGAACGCGAACGGTGCGTTCAGCAACTTGCACGCGAGGGACGTGAGATCGTCGAACGCCGGCTCGGGGTCGGTGTCCAGCAGGCCAGTTGCCGCCACTGCGGCGAGCCGGGCGGGATCGTCGATGCGGGGCACCTCCGACCGAGTCATGGACTCAGGATAAGGCCATGATCGTGACGACCTCACGACTTCGCCCCCTGCGACAGCGTTGTCGCAGGGGGCGAAGGGTCGTGCAGGGGGTCAGGAGGTCAGGCTGCGTAACTTCGCGCGCGCGCCGGCCTCGACTGCTGCCGGGCGCTGCTGCTCTCCGGCGAACGACGACACCACGACGAGCGCACCGGTCAGCGCCGGAATAACCCATTGGAGTGCCTTGAGCTGCTGCTGCGCCGAGGCAACCTCGCTGGGCGTCTCGCTCGTCGGCGTGGTTGCGTCCTCGGCCGGCACCCGCTGGGCGGCGGACACCTTCTGGCCGAGCACCCGAGACCAGGCGGTAACACCAAGCGCGGCAACGGTGAGACCCGTCTTGACCACAGACATCGCACCAACGCCCTGCTGACCGGCGATGCGGTCGGCGTTGCTCCGCAACTGCACCACCGAACCGACCAGGTGAGCGCCGATTGCTGCTGCGTTCACCGGCGTCCAGCGATCCCAACCGGCGTTCGCCACCGCACCGGCGTCAGTGGGACGCACGGCCTCGCCCGCTGCCGGATTCAGCGCAACAGCGTTGGCCAAGGTGCCGCCGAAC
This sequence comes from uncultured Jatrophihabitans sp., assembly GCF_964244045.1. Taxonomy (NCBI): domain Bacteria; kingdom Bacillati; phylum Actinomycetota; class Actinomycetes; order Jatrophihabitantales; family Jatrophihabitantaceae; genus Jatrophihabitans; species uncultured Jatrophihabitans sp. The sequence goes on from NZ_CAXTHK010000044.1 coordinate 20,069, forward strand.
CACGCGGCGAGGCCGATGTCGTGCAGCGATCGGGAAACGGTCGACGTGTTGCTCATTTGGTGCGCTCAACGCCCGTCTCGTCGATCTGCTCCTTGCGGACCTGCTCGGTGACGGTCTGCTCTTCGGTGA
>NZ_CAXTHK010000045.1:0-18176 GCF_964244045.1 uncultured Jatrophihabitans sp.
ATCATGTTCCTTTCAGACCGACCAGCCGCTTACACAGACGATCTGACACCCCCGGTAGGCGACCTTCTTGGTCTCGGCCTCGATCTGCCGATCACCCCAGCCCTGCAGTTTCGGGCCGAGTTCGGCGTCCACTCTCGCGCGGTCGGCGCGGGAGAGCCAGATCGTTTCCCGCGCCACGATCATCGCGCGCCACTCGGTGATCCACCCGGCCCGCAGCGCCGCGAAGGTGGCCGGCAGCTCAGTGCTCAGGACCGCGGCCCAGCCGGTGTAGCGCTGCGCCTGCCACGGCGAGATCCGCCGCGCCAAAGCAACCTGCGCGGCGACCCCACGACCCTGCCGCGCCGCCGGTACCCCCGCGACGGCCTGCGCCGCTTTCTGCGACACCACGAACGCGGCCGTCTCCGCCGCCTGCGCCGCGGCGCACGCGGACTTCAACTGCTCGAAGTGTCGGATCCGCTCGATACGGTCACCATCACCGGCCGCCGGCGCCATCGACCCCACCGCAGCCACCAGCGACGCCAGGTCGGCGGTGCCCATCGCGGCGGGTTCGGACATAGTCCGATACTACGAACATACGATCTAATCTGTCAACTCGTGAAGCAACTCGCTGCGGACCGACAGCTGGCCCAACGGCCCACATATCGAAGTGGCGCGCCGCCCTGACTGGGTACGAGAGAGGACTACCGTCCTGATCAACAAGGGAGAGCGTGATGCAGAAGGCGAACGCGGTTGGCGGACTTCTTTCGATCCTGACCGCGGTCGTCTGGCTCCTGGTCGGGTTGGCCGGCTAGTCGGTCTGGATCGGAGTGGTGTTCAGCATGTCGCCAGCTGGTCGCTGGCGAAGAGACGCAGCCCCGTGAGGCCCGGCGCCGCAACCGCAGTCGCCGCTGACAAAGACCCGCGGCGACTTCGCGGCAATCGGCGACGGCGCGGATCGTGGTCTGGCAGGCCCGCAACGCCGTCCGGACGGACTGGTGTGACGCGCGTCAGGCGGGGATGAGGCTGAAATCGTTCCCGTCGGGATCGGTGAACTCGAGACGCCCGGGTACGCCGCTCGGGATGCCCCTGTATCTGGTCGCACCCAACTGCATAAACCGGTCGACCTCGTCGGCGAGGTCGCCGGTGGGAACCCGGACTTCGAAGCGCTGTCGGCTTATGCCGCGCTTCGGGGCCACCGGAGGTCCGACCCATGCAACCTTGGTGCCACCTCGTGGCGATTGGATTGCGGTCTCCGGGTTCTCGTCCCATACCAGCGGCCAACCGAGCGCTGCGGCCCAGAACAGCCCGGCTTCGCGGGTCCCATCACAGGCCAGCTCGGCCAGGAATCCGCAGCCGGAAAGGAAGGCGTTCCCGGGTTCGATGACGCAGAACTCGTTGCCTTCTGGATCGGCCAGCACGACGTGCCCCTCCTCGGGGCGTTGACCGACATCGAGGTGGTCTGCACCGAGCCTGAGCGCGGTTGCGACCGTTTCCTGCTGGCTCGTCAAGCTGGTGCTGGTCAGGTGCAGGTGCGTCGAATTCGGGCCGACCTTCTCCGCACGACTCTGCACGAACCGGAGGCCAACCTGGGTGTCCGACCCTGGCAACAGCGGACCGTGGCCATCGTCGTTCAAGACCCGTCCAAGAAGGTGGGCCCAGAACGTGGCCAGACCAGCGGGGTCGTGCGCGTCAGACGCCAGCGTCAGCAGTCCCGCGGTCATCTCCGGCATGCTAGGTGCTGACGTCTCGAACCGGAGGACCAGCAATGCGCGCAGTGCAGATCGTCTCGCTGACCGGGCCTGACGCCGTCGAGACCGGCGAGGTCCGCGACCCCGCACCCCGGCCTCGCGACGTCCTGATCGAGGTGCACGCGGCCGGCATCACCTACCCGGACGTCCTCAAGACGCACGGCCGCTACCAGCTGGCACCGGAGCTGCCGTACGTGCCCGGCTCGCAGTTGTCCGGAACGGTGCGGAGCGCACCGGACGACTCGCCCTTCGAGACGGGCCAGCGGGTGTGCGGCTTCGCCATGAACGGCGCCTTCGCCGAGCTCGCAGCGATCGACAGCACGCACGTCTTCCCGCTCGAGGACTCACTGAGCTGGGAGACCGGGGCGGCCGCGCTCACCAACTACCTGACCGCGCACTTCGTCCTGACGCTGCGCGCCCGCCTGGCGCCCGGTGAGACCGTGCTCGTCCACGGCGCAGCCGGCGGCGTCGGGCTCGCTTCGATCCAGCTGGCCCGCGCGCTCGGCGCGCAGGTCATCGCCGTCGTGTCGAGCCCGGACAAGGCGACGGCCGCGCTCGAGGCCGGCGCGTTCGAGGCCGTCCCGGTCGACGGGTTCTCCGCCGCGGCCCGCGAGCTCACGGACGGACGGGGCGTCGACGTGATCGTCGATCCGGTCGGTGGTGACCGCTTCACCGACTCGCTGCGCGCGCTGGCCACCGGTGGCCGGCTGGCCGTGGTCGGGTTCGTCGGCGGCGACATCCCGACGGTGAAGGTGAACCGGCTGCTGTTGACGAACACCGAGGTCGTCGGTGCCGCGTGGGGCGAGTACGCGCTCGGCCACCCCGGCTACGCGCAGCAGCAATGGCAGGAGCTGAGCCCGCGCTTCGTCTCGACCGAGCTCGCACCGCGCATCGCCGAGGTGCTGCCGCTGCAGCGGGCAGCGGACGGGCTGCGCCTGCTGGCGAACCGCGAAGTCATCGGCAACGTCGTCCTTACCCTGCGTTAGCTGCCCCGCACTGCCGCGTCGAGCAGCGCCGCGCCGCGCAGCACGACGGCGTCCGTCCACCGGCCACCCATGACCTGCGCCGCGATCGGAAGGCCGTTGCGGTCGGCGCCGATCGGGACGCACGCCGATGGCAGGCCCGCGAGATTGGCCGGCAGGGCCAGCGCGCACCAGGCGTCGAAGCCGTCGGGCACCGACGCGCCGTCGATCGTCTCCGGTCCGATGCGCCCGAGCGCGAAGGCAGTGATCGGCAAGGCCGGGGTCAGCAGCACGTCGACATCGGCGAAGAATCCGGACCACCGGCGCGCGTAGGCGGCCCGGTCCTCCTGCGCGTCGAGGTAGTCAAGGGCCGATGCGCTTCGCCCGGCCAGCGTGATCGCGGCCGCGTCATCGCCAACCAGTGCCCGCTGCTCCTCGACGAGGCGGCCCTCAGAGGCGTACCCCTCGGGCAGCGCGACCGCGTCCCACAGCGGAACGGGGTTGTCGGCGGGCGGGGTTGACTCCACCAACTCGGCCCCGGCGGCCACCGCCGCGTCGACCGCGGTGCGGAACGCCGCGCGGACGTCAGGGTCGACGTCGGAGAAACCCAGGTCCTCGCTCACCGCCACCTTCAGCCCGCGCCACGTTGGCGCGTCGACCGCAGCGAGGTAGTCGGGCGTGCCGAGCGTCGGAAAACTGAGCCAGTCCGCGCCGGCCGGCCCGCCCATCACCTGCAGCGCCAGCGCGAGGTCGCGCACCGACGCAGCGATCGGACCGGTGACCGACAGCGTCGGCCAGCCGCGGAAACCCGGCAGCTTGGGCACGAGGCCGAACGACGGCTTGATCCCGTACGTACCGCAGAAGGCCGACGGGATGCGGATCGAGCCGCCACCGTCCGTCCCCACCGCGAGCGGCACCGCACCCGTGGCCACCGACACCGCCGCTCCCCCGCTCGATCCACCCGCGGTCCGCGTCGGGTCGTGCGGGTTCCTGGTCGCACCGTAGAGGTCGTTCGCGGTATGGCCGCGATAGCAGAACTCCGGATTGTTGGTCTTACCGACGATGATGGCGCCGGCATCGAGCAGGCGCTGCACCGCAACGCAGGTCTCGGGCGCGACGAACGTCTCGAGCGCCCGCGAGCCGTTCGTCGACAGCAACCCCTTAACCCACACGTGGTCCTTGACTGAGATCGGCACACCGGCGAGCGGACCCGTCACGGCACCGGAATCGACGTCGGCAGCCCGCTGCAACGCCTCATCGGCAAGCACGACGGTAAAGGCGTTCAACTTACCGTCGCGCGCCTCGATTGCTGACAGCGATGTGGTCACTGCCTCGACCGCCGAGCTGGTGCCCGAGCTGATCGACGCGGCGAGCGCAAAGGCGTCCATCACCCGGTCTTGTGTGCGGCCGCCGCCTTCTCGAAGTCGTTCTCCTCGGCCTCTGCCAGGCGTACCTCCGCGGCGACATCGAGCGAACGGCAGAGCACGTAATACAGAATTCCGGCAACCGGGAGCCCGATGAACAGCGAGATGTCCGAGCCGCTCAGGTCTTTGGCCACGAACCCGGTGAACAGCGTGCCGACCGAGAAGAACGGGATCATGGCTGCGAAGCCGACCAGGTAGCTGATGATGCCGCGCCAGCCCCAACGTCCGTAGATGCCGTCGGGCTTGAAGATCTCGGCGATGGCGTAGTGCCCGCGTCGGACGACGTAGTAGTCGACGAGGTTGACTGCCGTCCAGGGGATGAACAGGTAGAGCACGAGCACCAGGAAATTGTTGAAGTCGGCCAGGAAGTTGTCGGTGGCCAGCAGCGCCCCGACCAGACCGAGCGCCGCAGTGAGACCGATCGTGATCGCGCGGACGCCAAGGGTTGGTGCGACCTTCTTGAACGAGTCGATCGCGCTGATCAAAGTCAGGGACCCGCCGTACATGTTCAGCGCCATCACCGACACGAGCCCGAGCGTCGACAGGATCAGCACGATCGCACCGAATCCGGAGAAGACGTGGTCGCCCGCGGCGTTGATCGAACTGATGGTGTCGAAGTTCTTGGGGCCGATCCAGGCCGCGAGCACGCAACCCGCAATCATCAGCCAAGCGCCGCCAAGTGCCGAGCCCCAGTACGTCCAGTAGAACGTCTTGCGCACGGTGACGTCCGGCGGCAGGTAGCGCGAGTAGTCCGATACGTAGATGGCCCAGCTGATCTGGTACCCGGCGACGACCCCGAACTGAGCCAGGAAGGGAGAGAGCTTGAAGGTGCCGAGGTCAAAGGTGCCGCTCGGGTAATGCAGGAAGAACAGTCCGATCGTGAAGATGCCGAAGATGACCAACATCGAGTACGTCAGGAACTGCTCGGCCTTGTGGATGATGTCGTAGCCGATGAGCGCGATGACGAAGGCCACGACCGTGGTCACGATGATCCAGATCTTGGTGCTGCCGTGGGCGGTCGAGTGCATGGACTGGCCGGCCAGCACGCTGTTGAAGACGTTGAAGCCGGCGTACTGGACGTAAGCGAACAGCCAGACCAACAACGCACCGAGATAGCCGAACTGCGGGCGCGACTGGATCATCTGGGGCAAGCCGAGCTGAGGCCCCTGCGCGGAGTGGAACGCCATGAACAGCGTGCCGAGCAGGATCCCGGTGACGATCGCAATGACCGACCAGTCCAGCGAGCCGCCGCCGGTGATGCTCAGCAGGCCGACGGCGAGGGTGGCGATCTGCGCGTTCGACATGAACCACAGCGGGCCGAGGTGCCAGAGCTTGCCGTGCCGCTCGGCCAGCGGGACGTAGTCGATCGAGCGGGTTTCGAGGCCGCCGTGGTGCGTTCCTGTGTGGTGGTCATGTATCCAACCTTGGCCCACGTTTGCAGTGACCGATACGGCCGACACGCGTCAGTTGTCGGCCAGCACGGATAACAGCTCGTAGGCGACGTGCGCAGCTGCGATGCCGGTGATCTCAGCGTGGTCGTAGGCCGGCGACACCTCGACGACGTCGGCTGAGACGACGTTAGCCCCGGCCAGGCCGCGCAGCACGCTGAGCAATTCGCGCGACGTCATCCCGCCCGCCTCAGGCGTGCCGGTGCCGGGAGCGAACGCGGGATCGAGAACGTCGATGTCGACCGAGACGTAGATCGGCCGGTCGCCCAGGCGTTCCCGCAGCGCGGCAACGGTGCCGGCGACGCCAAGCGTCTCGATGTCTGTGCAGTGGATGACAGCAAAGCCGAGGTCGGCCGACTCGGGCAGGTCACGCTCGGAATACAGCGGACCGCGGATGCCGACGTGCAGACAGTGCTCCGGGTCGAGCAAGCCCTCCTCAGCAGCCCGGCGGAACGGCGTGCCGTGCGTGTACGGCTCGCCGAAGTAGGTGTCCCACGTGTCGAGGTGGGCGTCGAAGTGCAGGACGGCGATCGGCCCGTGCTGCGCACGCATGGCCCGCAGCAGCGGCAGCACGATGGTGTGGTCGCCGCCGAGGGTCAGCAGCTTCGCTGTCGCACTCAGCTCGCGGGCGCCGGCCTCGATCTCGCCGATGGCCTGCTGGATGTCGAACGGGTTGACGGCCAGGTCGCCGGCGTCGACGACCTGCAGCCGGGCAAACGGCGAGACGTCCTGCGCAGGGTTGTAAGGCCGCAGCAAGCGCGAGCTCTGCCGGATGTGCGCCGGACCGAAGCGGGCACCGGGCCGGTAGCTGACACCGGTGTCGAACGGCACGCCGAGCACGGCGACGTCCATGCTCGGGACGTCCTCGCGACGCGGCAACCGGGCGAACGTCGACAGGCCCGCGTAGCGGGGCACGAGCGACGCGTCGACGGGCCCGATCGAAGGCTGCTCGCTCATTCCCCCAGTATGCCGTTTCTCGTTCACAGGAATCGCATGGCACACGCTCAGCAGACAGCGCGGATCGCGCAGTTCCATCGAGTCATGACGAACCATATGCCTGAGCCCGTTGACCCGTACGCGGCGAACTACGGCTACGCCCCCACCCCGCCGTACCAGACCGCAGGGTACGGCTACAGCTACGAGTGGCCGCCGCCGATCGCGGCGCCGGTGCCGACCCGTCGACCGCGGCGGGCGAAGCGCGCACTCGTCGGCATCGGCGCTGCTGCCGTGGCCGCTGGGCTCGTCGTGTCGGGCGTGGCGATCGGGGACGCGACGCAGTCCTCCGGCAGCGTCGCCTCGTCGGTGAGCGGCGGGAGCACGAGTTCGGGCTCGGGTGACGGTTCGACGGGAGTCCTCCCGGGCCTCGGCGACGGATCGAGCAGCGGCAGCGATTCGGGCAGCAGCGGATCCTCGGCCACCGGAACCGCGACCACTGCCACCTCGACGCAGCAGGTGGGCATCGTCACCATCGTCTCGGTGTTGAAGTACCAGAACGCCGAGAGCGCGGGCACCGGCATGATCCTCACCTCCGACGGCAAGATCCTGACCAACAACCACGTCATCGACGGCGCCACGAGCGTCACGGTCACCGTCGAGTCGACGGGCAAGAGCTATCAGGCTGAGGTTGTCGGCACCGACTCGACCGACGACATCGCGGTGCTCCAGCTGAAGAACGCCTCCGGCCTGACCACGGCAAAGGTCGGGGTCGCCTCGGACGTTGCGGACGTGTCGACGGGTGACACGGTCACCGGCGTCGGGAATGCCGGCGGCACGGGGACGCTGACCGCCGCGACCGGGAAGGTCACCGCCCTCGACCAGACGATCACGGCCACCGACGAGAGCGGCGCGAACTCCGAGACGCTCGACAACCTCATCCAGACCGACGCAGCCATCATCTCCGGCGACTCCGGGGGGCCCCTCTACGACTCCGACGGCACCATCATCGGCATCGACACTGCTGCGTCGTCGAGCTCGGCGACCTCGGTGAACGGTGCGGCCGTCGCGTCGCAGGCCTACGCCATCCCGATCACCGACGCACTGTCGATCGTCAAGCAGATCGAGTCGGGCGTCGAGACGTCCTCGGTGCGCATCGGCCTGCCCGCCTTCCTCGGCGTCGGGCTGGCCGACGCGAGCACGGCTGGCGCCGCGGTCGGTTCCGTGGTGTCGGGCGGCCCGGCCGATGACGCCGGCATCGCCGCCGGCTCGACGATCACCGCCGTGGGCGGCACATCGGTCACCTCGGCGTCCTCGCTGTCGACTGCGATGGCGAAACTCGAACCGGGCAAACGCGTCTCGGTCAGCTGGGCCGACGCCGCCGGCACGAGCCACACCGCCACCGTCACGCTCACCACCGGCCCCGCCGACTGAGACTCCCCCGACTGATAACCCTCCGGTGATCAACAGCGCCGAAACGTCGTGTCACGACGTTTCGGCGCTGTTGATCACGGTGGGGGTTGGTGAGGTCAGGGCAGCCGGATGACCTGCGCGGCGAAGCTGAGCCCCGCGCCGAAGCCGACGAGCAGCGCGAGTTGTCCGGCGCAAGTGACACCGCGGCGGGCCAGGTCCACGACCGCGATCGGGATGGACGCGGCGGACGTGTTGCCTGAGACGGTGACACTGTCGGCGATCACGGCGCGGTCGAGCCCGAGCTTGGCGGCGATGCCGTCGACGATCCGCTTGTTCGCCTGATGCGGCACGAATACGTCAATGTCCTCGATACCGACCCCGGCGCGCCGGCAGGCGTCGAGGGCGACCGCGGGCATCTGCTCAACGGCCCAGCGGAACACCTGCGAGCCGACCATCGTGAGCTTGCCGCCGACCACCGCACCGCAGTCGATCAGATGGGATTGTGAGCCGTCGCTGCCCCAGACCGCCGGTCCGATACCGGTGCTGCCGTCGCCGGACGGGCCGACAACCGCCGCGCCGGCTCCGTCACCGAACAGGATCGACGTGCCGAGATCAGCCGGGTCGATCAGCGAGCTCATCTGCTCGGCTGCGACCACCAGGACGTGCCGAGCCGCGCCGGTGCGGATGGCGCCGTCGGCCACGGTGAGGGCATAGCAGAACCCGCTGCAGGCAGAATTCAGGTGCATACGCGGGGCCACCGCCGCGACGCCCGCGGCGAGCGTGCCGCCGTCGCCCGGACCATTGGCAGCGCTGCAGCTGGCCGTGACCACGAGGTCGATCTGCGCCTCGGTGATCCCGGCTGCGAGCAGCGCGTCCGCCGCTGACCGGCAGACCAGTTCGTCGAGCTCGCCCGGACCGGACACCCGCCGGACGCTGCGGATGCCGGTGCGGGACTCGATCCAGCTGCCGGCCTTGCCGAACGGAGCGCCTAGTGCGTCGGCGCTGGTCGAGGCGTGGGGCTGAGCCGCGCCGAAACCGAGGACCCGGGTGCCGCCCTCGCGGGCAACGGTGTTCAGCAAGGCAGGCCTTCCGTAATCCAGGAACTACTAGGAAGTCCAACTATCTTGGTTACCGGGTGGTAAGGGAAATGCCGGCCCCGGGGGTGGCGCTCAGGCGTCAGCGCCGACCTCGACCTCGTCGGCGAGCGCGCTCGAGTTCTCGGTCGGCGTGCTCGTCTGCGTGCTCGTCGTCGTGCTCGATCCGCTGGCAGCCGCGGCGGCGCGCAGCTCGGCGAGCCGCTTCTTGGACGGGAACACCAGCGCGCACATGATGGCGCCCGCCGCGAAGGTTCCGGCGCTGATCAGGAAGGCCACCGTGTAGCCGTGCGTCGAGGCCTGGGCGGTGAGCCCCGCGCCGGCCGAGGCGTGCGAGGCGGCGTAGTCGGTGGTAACGCTCGCCACGATGGTGCTGAGCACCGCGGTGCCGATCGAGCCGCCGACCTGCTGCATAGTGCTGACCAGTGCGGACGCCACGCCGGAGTCGTGCGGCTGCACGCCGGCGGTGGCGGTGTTCATCGCCGGGGCCATGACCATGCCCATGGCGAAGCCCATGACCAGCAACGACGGCAGCACGCCCGACCAGTAGTTGGTGTGCACGTCGAGCAGGCTCAGGTAGCTCAGCGCGGCAGTGCCGAGAAGCATGCCGGTGGTGATGACGATCCTGGGCCCGAAGCGCGGCAGCGTGACGATGTTCGACACGTTCGAACTGATCATCACGCAGGCGATCATCGGCAGGAACGCGAGTCCCGACACCACCGGGCTGAAGCCCTTGACCGACTGCAGGTAGTAGGTCAGGAACAGGAACAGCCCGAACATGGCTAGACCGGCGACGGCGACCGCGGCAAAGGCCACGCCCCGCGAGCGATCGGCCACCACGCGCAGCGGCAGCAGCGGCACCTCGACGCGCTTCTCGGCGACGACGAAGGCGATCAGCAGGGCCACGCTCAGGACGAGCGAGGTGATCGTGAGCGGGGACGTCCAGCCGGCTGTCTCGGCGTGCGAGAAGCCGAACACCAGCCCGAACAACCCGGCCGACGCCAGCACGGTGCCGACGTAGTCGATCCGCGCACGCACTTCCGGCCGCTCGTGCACCATGTAGATCATCGCGCCCAGACCCGCGGCCACGGCGAAGAACACATTGACGTACATCACCCAGCGCCAGGAGAGGTACTCGGTCAGCACGCCACCAAGGATCAGCCCGACGGCACCGCCGGCACCCGCGACCGTGCCGAAGACGCCGAACGCCTTGCCGCGGTCGGCCGGGTCGCGGAACGTGGTGACCAGCGTCGAGAGCGCTGCCGGTGCGAGCATCGCCGCGGCGACACCCTGGATGGCGCGGGCGGTGACGAGGACCCCGAACGACGGCGCGGCACCGCCCAGCGCGGACGCGAGCGCGAACGCGGCCAGGCCCCCGAGGAACACCCGCTTGCGGCCGAACAGGTCACCGACCCGACCGCCGAGCAGCAGCAGGCTGCCGAAAGCCAGCGCGTAGGCGGTGACCACCCACTGGCGCTGGCTATCGCCGAACCCGAGGTCGGCCTGGGCCGAGGGCAGGGCGATGTTCACGACCGTCGCGTCAAGCACAACCATGAGTTGGGCGATCGAGACGACGACCAGGATCAGCCAGCGGTGATCGGAACTGCGAGCTTCTGCGGACTTCTTTTCGGCCAGCGAGCTAAGAGACATGTGCGGTTTCCTGTTTCGAATCGAGTCGGGTGCGCAGGCCGGCGAGGGTGTCCGCGAAATGTTCGCGTTCGGTGTCGCTCAAGCCGTCGAAAATAGTGTTCATGAGCGCCTTCTTGACCGCGATGGCGCGGTCCAGGGCGACGGTTCCGGCGGGCGTGATCTCGACGAGCCAGGCCCGCCGGTCGCGCGGATCGGGGCCGCGGGTGGCCAGCCCTTCGCGCTCCAGCGCGTCCAAGGTGTCGGTGACCGAGCGCGGCGCGAAGCCGAGGGCGTACGCGACCGTGGCCTGGTTCACCGGGCCCTGCTGGGCCAGGACGCGCAGCACTTTGGCCCGCGACAGCGACAGCCCAGCGTCGTTCATCGCCTCATCGACGAGGCGATGGATCCGGTGGTGCAGCTCGAGGTACAGCTCGCCGAGCTCGACGCACGAGTGCACCGCGTTCACCGTCCCGTCACCAATTGGTCAGTACCTCATCATGAGGTACCTCATCAATCTACCCGGGAAGCTACGCCACCATCACGGATCGGGTGTGGCGCCGGACACTGACTCGGTCAGCGCACGCGCGACCCAGGCATCGAGCCCAACTGCTCCAGGGTGACGCGATCCACACCATGTTCAGCACCGGCACCGACGCCCAGTTCAACGTCATGGGCGGCCTGCACGGCTTCAGCGGGGCCGACGACGCGGTGACCATGCCGCTGCAGTGCTCGATGCAGTGGGACGGTCTCGGCCACATCTTCGACCACGGCAAGACGTAGAACGGGCGGGAGTCCACCGTCGTCACCGCCCTCGGCGACTCGGTCACGGGGATCGAGACCCTGGCCCACGTGGTCAGCGGCCGCGGGCTGCTGCTCGACGTCGGCCGCGTCGACGGCGAGGACGGTGAACTTCCCAACGGAGGGGCGGCGGTGCACGACCAGACACTGGTGGTGCGCACGTTCGTCGGACGATCCCGCTGACACGCCTGTGCCCGCCGACGTCGAGTGGTTCCACGACGCCCAGGACTCGGAATGGCACATCGCCGGTTCGGAGTCGACAAAGATGCGCTGAACGCAACGATGCAAACCGCGATCGACCAGGTCAGCCAGCTCACGCATTGACCGGCCCGGGTGGGGCCCGGGTCGCGCTGCTGCGCCGGTGAGCAAGGACCGACGAAGGGGTTAGTGCGCGACAGACTCGGACGCGCCGAAGCGTGCGGCAAGCACAGCGACGTCATCGCCGGGTTGGTCGCCGACCATTTCCCAGATGACCGTGTCGAGCAGGGCACCCAGCTCGAGATGACGGTGGTGAGCCAGGCTGTTGACCAGACGATCCTGCCCTACGACGATGGATTCATCGCGCTTTTCGATCAGTCCGTCGGTGTAGAGAATAAGGGTTGATCCGGGCTGCGCAGTGTGTACGTGGTCGGTGCGCACAGCGTCCGGGGCGACGCCGAGCAACACGTCGTTGGGCGTATCGAGGGCTACCACGGTCCCGTCGGCGTTGATCAGTATCGGCGCTGGATGACCGGCGTTGGTCCACCGCATCGTGACAGCGCCAGTTGGATCCGCAGCGTCATCGGTACTTTCCACGGTCAGCATGACCAGCGTGGCCATGGTGCTCACTCGCAGGTCTCGCATCGCCCGGTCCAGTCGGGTCACCACGGCTGACGGCGGCCCGTCATGGGCCCAGGTCAGTGCCCGCAGCAGGTTTCGTAGCTGGCCCATCGTGGCGGCCGCGACGATGTCGTGGCCGACGACGTCGCCGATAACCAGCGTCGTCGAGCGGCGGTCGGGGAGCACGATCGCGTCGTACCAGTCCCCACCCACTTGGGCCTGCTTGGCGGCGGTGAGGTAGCGCGCCGCAAGCTGGAGGCCATCGGCGCGGGGCAGGTTAGTGAGCATGGCGGCCTGCAGGGCCAGCGCGATCGCATGATCCGCGCGACCGGCTCGCAGCAGCAGCTCGTTTGCCTGCTCGAGGCGTTCGGACGCGAGGGTGGCATCGCGGGCAACCAGGGCCAGGGCTGCTCCGCGCTCGAGGGTGTCGCTGGCGAGTTGCTGCGCCGCAGCCGCGGCGACAGCGTGGACGGCGTGAGCCACACCCGATACCTCATCTGCCACTTCGGCCGCGGCGGCGGCCGTCGTGGCCGCGACTGCATCTGCCGCCGCCGCCACCGCGCGGGCGACAACGAGGGCCGCGCGGGCGGTCTCCTCCGACGTCGCGGCCGCAGCGGAGATGACCGCGGCGGCCACCTGGGACGCCGCGCGGGCGGCTGCTGCGTCTCCACCGGGCAGGATCGACCTCGATAGCGCCGCCGCCGCGACGCTCGCCGCGCTCGCCACCTCTCGTGCCATCTCGTCCGCTTGCAGTTGGACGGCTTCCACGGTCCGTGCCGCCGTTTCGGCCACGCCCTTGGCCGCCAAGGTCGCCGCCACTGCACGCGAACCGCGCGCGGTCTTGGCAGCTTGCGCGCTCTTCGCCGCGGCACCCAGTGCCGCCTGCTCTGCCATGACAGCAGCACGCTGGGCGACCACCTGCTGGGGTGCGGTCAGTTCGGCCGCGGTAGCAGCCGTGACCGCAAGCGCCCCCGCCAATACCGCGGCAGCCGCGCCTGCATCAGCATCGGTGGCACTCCCGCGGGTGCCGGCAGGTGCAGTGCCGCGGACCGTGAACCACACGGCAGTCCTGCCGGCTTCGCGGCGGATTCCCCACGCGTCGGCCAACGAATCCAGGATGGTCAACCCGCGCCCGGTCAGGGCGCCCGGGTAGGAGGCGATGGCTGGGTGCAGCAACGGCACGGCGGCAGTGCCCGCATTGCCAGACACCGCGACCGTCACCGCGTGATCTACATCGGGGACGACGTCGACATCAACCAGCGTGGACTTCTCGTGACGAACGACGTTCGCCACCACCTCACTGACCAGCAGCTCCACGTCGGCCACTGCAGTGTGTTCGAGTTCATGCAGTCCGAGGACATGGACGGCGTGGCGTCGCGCGGCACGCGGCGCGAGGAGGTCCACCGGGATGGTGATCGACGAACGCCTGTCCTCGCCGTAGGCCAATGCGCTGTTCGCCCCAGGCAACTCGGACGCAGGCGCCAATGGAGCGAGCGCCTGGACGAAGGCGGTGGGCGGATTGAGCGTCATCCGGCGTCCTAGCGTGCGGTTGTGCTGAAGCGCTCGGCCGTGAGCTGATGCCCCGACCCGATTGGTGCGGGTCGCCCGAGCTAGCGGTGTCAACTAACACAATCTACACACGCCGGCTCGATCTACGCCGAATCCACCGAACAGGAGACGACGGGTCGGTCCGGGACAGGCCGTGTCAGCGCGCTGCCGAACGACGGCTGGTGCGTCGTGGTTTGATCACCGCCTGGGCTACGCGGCCCGTGAATGGGGTGCGTCGGGCCTTGGACTACACGTTGCGTGTCGACCCGGTGGGTAAGCACCTGCGCGCGGCTCGGGAGTGCGAGGCCGCTGTTTTTCTCGAGTCGTACGGCAACACGGCAGATCAGTGGGCCGACGAGTACGGACCGTACGAGAGCGAGTCGGTATTCGTCGCCGTGGTGGATCGCGCCGGCGACGCCGTGGCAGCGGCTCGGATGATCGTGCCTGGACACCGCACCGTGAAGTCCTTGGCCGATGCGTCTCGGGCTCCGTGGGGAGTTGACGGGGCGCGCGCGGCGCGAGCAGCCGGGCTGGACCTCGACCGCACCTGGGATGTGGCCACGGTGGCGGTGCGGCGTGGCAGTGGCCGAGGGGGGCTCACCGCTGCTGCGCTTTACCACGGGGTGATCCAGACGCTTCGAGCCAACCACGCGAGGTGGATCGTGATGATCATGGACCATCGCGCCCGGCGGTTGTTGCACATGGCGGGGCTTCGAACCAACGTCCTGCCCGGCACCGGCCCCGGCGCCTACCTCGGGTCAACGTGCAGCGTGCCGCTCTGGGGGGAGCTGGCGTCAGCGATGGACAGGCAGCGACTCCTCAACCCGGAGGCCCACCGGTCGATCAGCCTGGGCATCGGGTTGGACGGGATAGAGGTGCCGAACCCGGCGGACTTCGCGCTCGAATCTCGACGTGCCACGACGCACCCGGCTCTCAAGGTCGCGCTCTGAGTCCTCTCGGGCGGCAACCGTCGAGCCCTCGAGGTCACCGGAGAGGTAGGTCGTGATGTCTTCCGGCGGGAGCGGACGCGACAGGTGATAACCCTGTAGCACGTGCACTCCGAGGGCGACGAGATCATGTGCGGTCTCCGCGTCCTCGACGCCTTCGGCCACCATCCGCAAGCCGAGCGCGTCGGCGAGATGGAAGGTCGATACGACGATCAGACGGCTGCGGGTGTCCCTGCTCATCGCCGCGACGAACGACCGGTCCATCTTGATCTCCGTGATCGGTAGGTCCCGCAGGTAGGACAGCGACGAGAACCCGGTGCCGTAGTCGTCCACGGAGATCTCGAAGCCAAGAGCAGTGAGGTCGGTGAGCAGCGCGCGGGCGCGCTCTGGTTCAGCCAGGAACGAGTCCTCCGTGACCTCGATGATGAACTCGCTCGGTGACAGGCCAGCGGCGGCGATCGACTCGGCCAGCTGGGGCAGGAAGATCCCGCTCATCAGCTCCGGCGCAGCGCAATTGATGGCGACGCGAGTGTTGATGCCTCGCCTGCGCCAGGCGGCCACGTCGGCGACGGCGATCCGGCCGATCTCTGCCGACAGCGTCAGCATCAGTCCGGACCGTCTGGCAACCGGGAGGAACTCCGCGGGTGCCAGCACTCCGCGCGTCGGATGGCGCCATCTGATCAGTGCCTCGACAGCGCAGGTGCGCCCGGTAGACGCGTCCTGCTGGGGTTGGTACCACAGCTCCAATTGCCCGGTCTGGATCGCCAGCCGGAGATCCTCACCGAGCGCGAGGCGCTGGCGGGAGAACTGATCGCTGGTCGGCTCGTAGAGCACCACCCCGAGGCGCGCGCGTTTCGCGTCGTACATGGCTACGTCCGCACGTCGCAGCAGTTCGCTGCTCTGCGTGTCCTGAGGTTGGCGGATCGTGATCCCGATCGAGGCGTCGACGCTCAAGGTGATGCCGTCGACGGTGATCGGTTCGCGGACACCGGTCAACACCGCCTGCGCCAGTTCGTACAGGACGATCTCGTCCGCGGAATCGACGAGGATCGCGAACTCGTCGCCGCCGAGCCGGGCGACCATGACACCAGGAGGGAACGCCCTGCAGCGGGCGGCCAGCTCGCGCAGGACCGCGTCCCCGGCCGAGTGACCCAAGGTGTCATTGATGTCCTTGAAGCCGTCCAAATCCATGAGCATCAAGGCGAGCGGCCCATCGGTGCTCATGCGTTGGTCGAGCCGGTCGTACACCGCCCTACGGTTGGGCAAGCCGGTCAGGTCGTCACTGAGGGACAGAGCCGCGGCCTGGGCTGCGCGCTGCGCGTCCCGCACCGCGACCAACATGCGTCCTCCTGCGGCGGCCAGTGTCGCCATGGCGGGAATCAGCAGGTATGTCCGCACGGCGCCGTCGGGCTCGAACGCGAGGACCACCGTGGCGGCCATGCTGGCCACCAGGACGGCGATCGGCAGGCTGCGCTGTGGCACATATGTCGGCGACGTCGCTCGTGGTCGACAGGCTGCGTCGACGATGAGCGCGAACCCGGCACCCCACGACACGATGTTGAGCCAGTGGAAGGCGTAGGTGCCGCTGGACAGGTTGGTGATGAAGCTCAGGTCGGCGAAGGTGAACAGCCCGAAGCCGAGCAGCAGACTGGCCGACTCGCGGGAGCTGTCGCGGTAGCGCATCAGCACCTGGCCGACGACAAGTACCCCGAGGACGACATCGAGCAGCGGGTAGAGCAGTGCCAGGAGGACGCCGAGGCCGTCGGCGTGCACGTGCTGCGCGGCCGGCGTGATGAGTACGCCTCCGGCGATGCATACTGCCCCGCCGCACACGTTCGCGGCCTCCAGCCAGGTCGCTCCCCTCTTGGACCGCTGGGGTGCGGTATCGGCGAGCAGGTAACCGGCGATCGCAACGTACGCGAGCAGGAAGAAGGCCTCGCCCGGTGCCGGGAAGGACGTCCGGTCGGGCTGACCCGACCCGTTGAGCACTGCAGACCCGGCCGCCCAGAGCAGCACGCCGCCGAAGAGCAGGAGCAACGGGTATCTGCGTTGCCGTTGCGTGCCCGCCGCCACCGCCAAGCGGGTCAACAGCAGCAGGAAGAAGGCGCCGAGCGCACCCGTGAGCACGACCTGCGCCGCAGCGGGATCGCGCGCATCTGCCAGCGCGATCGCTGCCAGGCCAGGGGCCAGCAAGGTCCACACGCACCGACGCAAAAGCCGGCCGGCCCGATGACCCGTTGTCACAGCCGCAACATCGGCAGCCGGGCCGAAACCTTGACCTCCCCGACTAAGTGACCGGCTCCGATAGCCTGAGCGACCATTCAAGTTCCCCCGCTTGGAGAGTCCCCCGTTGCACGATCTTGCGCCCGCCATTTACCGTCAGCGGCTCGTCGTAGAGGGCATTCCGAGCCGCCCACTCACCGACACCGACATCTCGGCCTACCTGTCCGGGCTGTCGGAGGCGCTCGACATGTTGGCCCTCATCCCGCCCGTCACCCACCGCTCCCCGGCTTTCGGCTGGGCCGGGTGGATCCACTGGGAGACGTCCGGCGCCCACATGTACGCGTGGGACGTGCCGCAGTTGTTCTTCTCGGTCGACATCTACACCTGCAAGCCCTTCAACGTGGCGACCGCCGTCGAGTTCACCGCGACCGTCCTCGACGCCCAGCAGGTCGTCCACGGCCGGCTGCCCAGCGAAAAACTCCTCCCAACCTGACAGCTGCTCGCCTTCGCCCAGTGCGGCGCTGATCAGCTGATCGTTGCGAGGGCGCTTGCCAACGGGGTCAGATCGGCCGGTCGCAGGGGCGGCCGGAGGTAGACGATCGCCAGGTCGAGACCGTGCTCGCCGAAGCTGCCGATCGTGTCGACGGTGGCCTGGACGTCGGCCGGGTCGTACGGGATGTGGGTCGACAGCAGGATCTCACCGGGATCGCGTCCGAGGTCTGCGCAGTGCTCGTGCAACACGTCGCGCTTTTGGGCGAACTCCTGCGGCGTGCGCCCGCCGAAGTTCCAGTGTTGGGCGAACCGAGCTGCCGTGCGCAGGGTGCGCTTTTCGCCGTTGCCGCCGATGCAGATCGGCGGGTGGGGTTGCTGGGGCCCCTTCGGCTCGTGCGAGCCCCGTCCAGCTGGTAGTGCTTGCCGGTGAAGTCGGTTGTCTCGTTCGACAACAGGCTCACCAGGATCTCGCAGGCCTCCTCGAACCGGTCGCTGCGCTCGCGGGCGCTGCCCAGCTCGATGCCGTAGGCCTGGCTCGTCGTCCAGCCGGCGGTGTCGAGGGCAGGCGTGACGTAGCGGTCGCAGATGTCGGACTCGCTCAGCGCCTTCTTGTTGACCACGTGCCCTCTCCGGCCGCACCCGTCACCGAGCACGTGTCGTGGATGCTAACCCGGAACTTTCATGAGGGCGCCGCTGAAGATTGTTTCGGCGGCGGTGCG
>NZ_CAXTHK010000046.1:0-17330 GCF_964244045.1 uncultured Jatrophihabitans sp.
TCCACGAACGCACCGAAGTTGACGATCGAGGACACGACACCGGTGCGCACCTGGCCCTTGGCCAGCTTGTTGAGGAACTCGCTGCGCACCTCGGACTGGGTCTGCTCGAGCCACGCGCGACGCGAGAGGACGACGTTGTTGCGGTTCTTGTCGAGCTCGATGATCTTCGCCTCGAGCGTCTTGCCCACGTAGGGCTGCAGGTCGCGCACGCGACGCATCTCGACCAGCGACGCGGGCAGGAAGCCACGCAGGCCGATGTCAAGGATCAGGCCGCCCTTGACGACCTCGATGACGGTGCCTTCGACGACCTCGTCGTTGTCCTTCTTCTCCTCGATCGTGCCCCAGGCGCGCTCGTACTGTGCACGCTTCTTGGACAGGATCAGCCGGCCTTCTTTGTCCTCCTTCTGGAGGACCAGGGCCTCGACCTCGTCGCCCACGGAAACGACCTCGTTGGGGTCGACGTCGTGCTTGATCGAGAGTTCGCGAGAGGGGATTACACCCTCGGTCTTGTAGCCGATGTCGAGCAGTACCTCGTCACGGTCGACCTTGACGATGATGCCCTCGACGATGTCGCCATCGTTGAAGTACTTGATCGTCTGGTCAATGGCTGCGAGGAAGTCCTCGGCGGTGCCGATGTCGTTGATCGCGACCTGCGGCGTTGTGGAGACAGGAGCTTCTACGGTGGACGTCATTGAGTGGATGGATCCTGACAATGTTGAGTGGTCGGACGCGGAAAGTCTTGGTTTCACGCGGACTACACCATGTCGAGGCCGCAGACTTGTCCATGCGCAACCCTACTCGCCTGCACAGCCAGCCTGAAATTGCCGGCTAGGCACCACCTAGCTGCGCACGGATCTCGGCAGCCGCCTCACCGAGGGCCTGCTTGGCAGCCGGGACGACGCCGGGCAACGAGATGTAACCGTGCACTGCGTTGACGTAGTTCGTGTAGCGAACGGCGACACCCGCTTCTCGCAGCGCGGCGGCGTACACCACGCCGTGGTCGCGCAGCGGGTCGTACTGCGCCGTCTGGATGATCGCCGGGGGCAGGTCGTGGTGCTTGCCTCGCAACGGAGAGGCGTACGGGTCGCCGCGGTCGAGGTCGGTGCCGTGGAAGTACAGGTTGGGCACGTTGTCCAGGTCCTTCTTGGCCAGCACCGGGGCGTGGGCGTTCTCGTCCTCCGACGGGTAGTCCCCGACGAAATCGACGGAGGGATAGATCAACACCTGCAACGCGATCGCTGGGCCGGAGCGGTCGCGAGCCATCATGCTGACGACCGCGGCCAGGTTGCCGCCGGCGCTGTCGCCCATCACGCCCAGGCGACCGGGGTCGACACCCAGCGCGTCGGCGTGTTGCGCCACCCAGGCGGTTGCGGCGTAGCAGTCCTCCGGCGGACTGGGGAACGGATGCTCGGGCGCGAGCCGGTAACCGATTGAGACGACCACGACGCCCGCCTCGCCGGCGACGGAACTGGCCCACCACTCGGATTGCGCCATGTTCCCCGACACCCAGCCCCCGCCGTGGAAGTTGACGACGACGGGCAGCCGGTCGCCCGCCGTAGCGCTGCTGGGCCGATACACCCGGATGGGCAGGACAGTGCCGTCGGGCAGCGTCGCGGTGTCGTCTCGGGCGACGACGCGTGGGTCGGTGCGCCCGACCACGACCTTGATGCCGGGCAGTGACAGCGATTTGGCGCGGCGATTGCTCGCCTTGCGCACCTTGTCGGCAGGCTGCTGCATCGCCGGCGCGAAATCGAAGGTGCGATAAAGCGCCCAGAACGCTCGGGTCTTCAACGGAAGCGGCATGGAACGGGACAGTACTCACCGGTAACCGCGTAATCGATAGGGTCGCGGTCATGTCCTACGGCGAGCCCGCCGGCGTCGGGCGGCAGCCGTCCGACTCCCCCGCCAGCGTCCGCGCCAACCGCGGTTGGTGGGACGCCGACGCCGACGAGTACCAGGCCGAGCACGGCAGCTACCTCGGCACCGCCGACCTTGTGTGGTGCCCCGAGAACCTGCGCGAGCAGGACGCGCACCTACTGGGTGACGTCCAGGGGCAGCGGGTACTCGAAGTCGGCTGTGGTGCAGCGATGTGCTCCCGCTGGCTCGTGGGGCAGGGCGCCGAGCCCGTGGCCTTCGACCTGTCGGCCGGCATGCTGCGCCATGCCCGTGCCGGCAACGCCGCAACCGGGGTTGGCGTCCCGCTCGTACAGGCCGACGCCGAGCACATCCCGTTTCGCGACACGTCCTTCAACGTTGCCTTCACCGCGTTCGGGGCCATCCAGTTCGTGGCCGACAGCGCCCGGCTGATGCGCGAGGTCGCGCGGGTGCTGCGCCCAGGCGGTCGGTGGGTCTTTGCGACGACCCATCCGACCCGATGGGCGTTCCCGGACGACCCCGGGCCAGCCGGGTTGACTGCGACCATGCCGTACTGGGATCGCACCCCCTACGTCGAGCACGCCGCCGACGGCACGCCCACCTACGTCGAGCACCACCGCACCTTCGGCGACCGGGTCCGCGAGATCACCGCGGCCGGGATGCAGCTCGTCGACGTCGTCGAGCCCGAATGGCCGGCCGGGCACACCCAGGTGTGGGGCCAGTGGTCGCCACTGCGTGGAGCTATTCTGCCCGGTACGGCGATCTACGTCTGCGAGCGGCCCTGAGTCACTTCAAACCGCGTCAGTGCGCCGCTTCGTGCCAGGTACGGCCGATTCCGACAGACACGTCCAACGGCACGTCGAGCTGGTAGGCCCCGCCCATCTGACGGCGTACGAGGTCCTCAACGTCCTCCCGCTCGCCGGGCGCGATCTCGAGGACGAGCTCGTCGTGCACCTGCAGCAAGAGGCGGGAGCGCAGCGCAGAATCAGTCAGCTCGCGGTGCACGCCGAGCATCGCCACCTTGATGATGTCGGCTGCGCTGCCCTGGATCGGGGCGTTCAGGGCTGCTCGCTCGGCCATCTCGCGCAGGTTGCGATTGTCGCTGGTGAGGTTGGTCAGGTAACGGCGCCGGCCCATGATCGTCTCGGTGTAGCCGGTCTGCCGGGCGTCCTCGACCACCGACTGCAGGTAATCGCGCACCCCGCCGAAGCGGGTGAAGTAGGCGTCCATCTGGGCGCGGGCCTCATCGGTGCCGATCTTGAGCTGCCGGGAGAGCCCGAATGCCGACAACCCGTACGCAAGGCCGTAGCTCATGGCCTTGATTCGGCGACGCATCTCGGGATCGACGTCCTCAGTCGGGATGTCGAAGGCGCGGGACGCGACGAAGGTATGCAGGTCCTCGCCGGTCGTGAACGCCTCCTTCAGCCCGGCGTCGTCGGACAGGTGCGCCATGATCCGCATCTCGATCTGGCTGTAGTCGGCGGTCATCAGCGACTCGAAGCCCTCGCCCACCACGAACGTCTCGCGGATGCGGCGCCCCTCGGCGGTGCGCACCGGGATGTTCTGCAGGTTGGGGTCGGTTGAGCTGAGCCGACCGGTGGCCGCGATGGTCTGGTTGAACGTCGTGTGGATGCGGCCGTGGTCGTCGACCAGGGGCAGCAACCCGTCGACGACGGACTTGAGCCGGGCGACCTCCCGATGGCGTAGCAGCAGCTCGAGCACCGGATGCTGGGTCTTCGCGTAGAGGTCGGTGAGCGAGTCGGCGTCGGTGGTGTAACCGGTCTTGATCCGCTTCGTCTTGGGCAGCTCGTACTGCTCGAACAGGATCTCCTGCAGCTGCTTGGGCGAGCCGAGGTTGAACTCGCGGCCGACGAGCTGGTGGGCGTCCTGCTCGACGACCTTAACCAGCTTCCCGAGCTCGTCCTGCAAGTCCTTTAGCGCGTCGGTGTCGGTGGCGATGCCCACGGCCTCCATGTCGGCCAGTACGTAGGCGAGCGGCAGCTCCATGTCGCGCAGCAGGCCCAGGGCGTTGCTGGCGTCGAGCTGGGTGTCGAAGACGTCGGCGAGGTCGCGGACGGCCGAGGCCCGTACGGACTCGACGTCGGCCAGCGCGTCGTCGGACTCCTCCAGGCCGCCGTCGAGGGTGAGCTGTTCGGCTCCACCGGGTTCCACAATGTCGTTGCTGCGCAGCTCGCGGTGCAGGTAGCGCAGCGCGAGGTCGGCGAGGTCGAAGGCGCGGGTGTCGGGCCGCAACAGGTAGGCGGCCAGCTGCGTGTCGGTCGTGACCCCGGCCAGCGTCCAACCGTGTTGGCGCAACGCGAGCAGCGGGCCCTTGATGTCGTGCACGGCCTTGGCCGCCGAGGGATCGGCGAACCATGCGCCCAGTGCGGCGTCGTCGTCGGGGCTGAGCCCGGCGGGATCCAGGTATGCCGCAGCGCCGTCGGCACTGGCCAGCCCGATGCCGGTGACCGTGCCGACGCCCCGACCCCAGGTGCCGCGGAACGAGACCCCGACCCGCACGCCGTCGCGCGCGTGCTCGTCGAGCCACTGCGTGACGTCGTCGACGCTGAGGCGTTGCACCGCGACGTCGAAACCCTCGTCGGCCTCGGGTTGGGCGGCCTCCACGGTGGCAAAGAGCCGCTCGCGGAGCACCCGGAACTGCAGGTCGTCGAAAAGCCGGTGCACCTCGTCGCGGTCCCACTGCTGGCGGGCCAGCGCCTCGAGGTCAATGTCGAGGTCGACGTCGCGCACCAGCTCGGTGAGCCGGCGGTTCAGCGCCACCGAGGCGACATGCTCCCGCAGCGCATCGCCGACCTTGCCCTTGACGGTATCGACACGCTCGATGAGGTCCTGCAGGGTGCCGTACTCGCGTACCCACTTGGCGGCGGTCTTCTCGCCCACCCCGGGGATGCCGGGCAGGTTGTCGCTGGGGTCGCCACGTAGGGCGGCGAAGTCGGGGTACTGGGCGGGCGACAGGCCGTACTTCGTCTGCACCTCTTCGGGCGTGAAGCGGGTCATCTCGCTCACGCCGCGCTTCGGGTAGAGCACCGTGACGTGGTCGGTGACCAGCTGCAACGCGTCGCGGTCACCGGTGCAGATGAGCACGTCCATGCCGGCAGCAGCGGCTCGGGTGGTCACGGTGGCGATGACATCATCGGCCTCGAAACCGTCGACCATCATGGCCGGGATGCGTAGGGCTTCGAGGACCTCGCGGATCAGCGTGACCTGACCGCGGAAATCCTCCGGCGTCTCGCTGCGCCCGGCTTTGTAGTCCGCGTAGGCCTCGCTGCGAAACGTCTTGCGGGAGACGTCGAAAGCGACCGCGACGTGCGTCGGCTCTTCGTCGCGCATGAGGTTGATCAGCATCGAGGTGAAGCCGAAAACCGCGTTCGTGGGCTGCCCCGTGGTTGTCGACATCTCGACCTCGCGTAGTGCGTAGAACGCGCGGTAGGCCAGCGAGTGCCCGTCGAGCAGCAGCAGTCTCGGAGTTTGGGTCGCCACGCCTTGCAGCCTAGGCGGCGCCTCCGACAGGCGTCAGGCCCCGCGGCCGACGGCCCGTGCGGCGATCGTGGCCCGCTGGGCGCGAGCCATCCTGGCACGGCGCAGCACAGCGGTGCGCCCTACCGGGTCGGTCATCCCGAGACTGCGGCGCAGGGTGTTGGTCGAGGCCAACCGGTGCACGACCAGCGGCGCGAACCCGAGCCGGGCCAGGTAGCGGTTGCCTTCGCGCGACCCCGCAGCGGCGGTGGCCAGCAGGTGGTCGACGCCCTGGTCGTCGGCGAGATGAACCGCCGCGGCGAGCAGCGCACGCCCGGTACCGCGGCGCCGGTGCCGGGGGGCCACCATCAGGTGGGTGACGTGCAGGACGGGCGTGAGATCGATGGCCCCGACCTCGTCGCTGCGGGCGGCGAGCATGCCGACCACGGATTCGTCATCGGTGAGGGCCAGCAGCAGCGTGCGGTCGGGTTGGGCGATGATCTGGTGCAACCGCTCGGCGAGGTGCTCCTCGCTCGGGTCCGGCAGTGGCCGACCGCTGAACACGCCGGATTGGGTGTCGACGCTGGTGATCAACCGTGCGATCTCGGGCACGTCATCGTCGGTTGCCGGTCGAACCCGCACCACCGAACGCATCACAACGCCCCCTCCCCACTGGCAACTTCGTTGACGGTCTCCGGGTCTGCGAGTGACAACCGGAGCCATGCAGACTGTCCACCCACTTGGATGCAGGCGCAACCATAGAGTCCGAAGCTGATGCGCCGCGCGGGGGGTCGAGCTCAGGACGCGACGATCTCCTCGCCGAGGTAGGCGGCGCGGATCCGGTCGTCGGCGAGCAGATCCTTGCCACTGCCCTCGAGCACGATCTCGCCGGTCTCCAGGACGTAGCCGCGATCGGCCAGTGCCAGCGCCTGAGCGGCGTTCTGCTCGACGAGCAGCACCGTCACCCCGCTGTCGTTGATCTCGCGGACGATGTCGAAGATCTGCGCCACGATCAGCGGTGCCAGGCCCATGGACGGCTCGTCGAGCAGCAGCAATCGCGGCTTGCCCATGATCGCCCGGCCGATTGCGAGCATCTGCTGCTCCCCACCGGAGAGCGTGCCGGCCTGCTGACGGAAGCGTTCCCGCAGTCGGGGGAACATGGTCAGCACGCGTTCGAGGTCGTCCCGGTCGATGGTCTTGAAGCGGAACGCCCCCATCTCGAGGTTCTCCTCGACGGTCATCCGGGGGAACACGTGCCGGCCCTCCGGCACGTGGCAGACGCCGAGCCGGATGAGCTCGTGCGCGGGAATGCCGTCGATGCGCCGACCGTCGAAGGTGATCGAGCCGAGGGCCGGCGAGAGCATGCCGGACACCGTCTTCTGCGTCGTGGTCTTGCCAGCACCGTTCGCCCCGAGCAGCGCCACAATCTCGCCCTCGTTGACCGTGAAGCTGATGCCCTTCAACGCGGCGATGGCGCCGTAACGAACCTCGATGTCGTCGACCTCGAGCAGTGGCTTCGGGGTACCGGCCGAGGCGCCCGAGGTCGGCGACGGCATGTCAGTCATGCGCGGGGTCCTGTTCGGCCGAGGCCAGCGGATGGTGGGTGTCGATGAGGTGCAGCTCCGGCTGATCGCCCATTGTCTCGGCCGCCTCCTCGGTACTGCTGCCGAGGTAGGCGGCGACCACGACCGGGTCCTTCTGGATTTCCTGCGGAGTGCCCTCGGCGATCTTCTCGCCGAAGTTGAGCACGACGATGCGGTCGGCCACCGACATCACCAGCTTCATGTCGTGCTCGATGAGCAGCACGCTGATGTGCCGTTCGGTGTTGATGCGGGTGATCAACTCGGCGAGTTCGCGCTTCTCGACCGGGTTGGTACCGGCGGCCGGCTCGTCGAGCAGTAACACCCCGGGGTCGGTGGCCAGGCCGCGGGCGATCTCGAGGCGGCGCTGCTCGCCGTAGGCGAGCGATCCGGCGAGGTCGTTGGCGCGGTGCTGCAGGCCGACCTCGTCGAGCAGCTCATATCCCTGCTCGGTGCTCTCGCGCTCCTCGCGACGCTGCCGCGGCAGTCCGAGCATGGCTGAGATGGGGCCCGACTTCTGTCGTGTCTCGAAGGCCACCTTGACGTTCTCGAGCGCGGTGAGCGCCGGGAACAGCCGGATGTTCTGGAACGTGCGGGCCACGCCCATGCGATTGATCAGATGGGTCTTCATCCCGATGACGCTGACCGGCTCGGCGCCCTCGCGGGCGGCGATGCGGATCCGGCCCTCCTGGGGGCTGTAGACACCGGTGAGCGAGTTGAACAGCGACGTCTTGCCGGCGCCGTTCGGGCCGATGACGGCCAGCACCTCGCCCTGGTACATCTGCGCCGAGACGTCGTTGAGGCTGACCACACCGCCGAAGCGCAGGGTGACGTTCTCGACGTCGAGCACGACACGACGGTCGGCTGCGGCGGTCATCAGATCCCCTCGCTGATCGGGACGGCCCGCGGTTCGGAGCGCGGCGTGCCGTCGAGGCCATGCATTTCGATGCGTCGACGCTTGGCCGGGATGAGACCAGCGGGGCGGAAGATCATCATGGCGATGACGACCGCACCGATCCACATCAGCTTGTCCTGCTGCGGTACCTGGTCCTGCAGGAAGCGCGGCAGCCAGGTCAGCATCGCCGCACCCGCCATGGCACCGGACAGCGACCCCATGCCGCCGAACACGACGTAGGCGACGATGAGGATCGAGTTGTTCAGGATGAAGTTGTCTGGCGTGAACGAACCGATCTGGGTGGCGAAGAAGACGCCGGCGATACCGGAGGTCGACGCGCCGATGGCGAAGGCCAGCAGCTTCGTCTGGGTGGTGTTGATGCCCATTGCCTGCGCTGCGACCTCGTCCTCGCGCACCGCGGCCCAGGACCGGCCCAGGCGCGAGTTCTCCAGGCGACGGAAGGCCAGGACGATGACGATGAAGATGGCGAGCAGCAGGTACCAGTACTGCAGCTGCGCCAAGCCCCACTGGATGTGGATCGGGCCGATGTGGATCACCGGGTTGGGCACGCCGGACGGCCCCTGGCTGCCCTTGGTGAAGCTGTCGGCGTTGACGGCAACGATGCGGATGATCTCGCCGAAACCGAGCGTGACGATGGCCAGGTAGTCGCCGCGTAGCCGCAGCGTCGGTGCGCCGAGCGCGAGCCCGGCCAGCAGGCAGATCAGGATCGCGAACGGAATGGCCCACAGCGGGCTGAGCTGCAACCAGCTCGGCGGCTTCTTGGGCAGTGACCCGACGAGGTAGGCGGTGGTGTACGAACCGATCGCGTAAAAGGCGATGAAACCGAGGTCGAGCAGACCGGCCCAGCCCACCACGACGTTCAGGCCGACGGCCAGCAGCATGGAGATGCCGATCTCGGTCACCAACACCTGCTGCCAGAACGGCGAGGCCGTCGGCGGGTAGAACAGCGCCGCTGCGATGGCGATGACCGCTACCGTCCGCACGAATTCCTTGCCTGACGGCTTTCCACGGTTCAGACCCGCGGAAGCGGGCGGGATCGCGGTGGCCCCGCCGGAACCGGTGGTCGGCCGCTCGGCGAGGTCGCTGGTCATGGCCAGCGCCACCTCGCGCTGGCGCGGACGCAGGGCACTCAGGGCCGCCTGCACTCCCCCGGCGCCGAGCAGGAACATGGCGGCGGCGGTCATCCAGCCGCCCGCGCCGAGGTTCTGCCAGGGTCCGGTCGCGCCATCGAAGTGGTTGTTGTCGGCGCCTGTCTTGCTGATGTCGTGGAGCACGACCAGCACGATGACCGCGCCGGCTACGCCGATGACCCCGGCGAGCAGGCCGAGGATGCGCTGGCGCAGGTAGGCAGCAGCTCCACCCAGCACCGCGGCGGCGATGAGCAGCACCCACGCCAGCCACTTCAGGTAGGTCACAGAGAACGACGATGCGAAGCCGTTCAAGAAGCTGCCGGTGTCGGTGGCGCCGAGGTTCTTGTGGCCGGGCGAGAACCACACGCCGATCGTCAGGCCGAGCACGCCGAGGAGCACCCCGACGACGACGAGCGGCAGGCCCGGTCGGATGCCTGCGATACGTTCGAGGGCGGCGCGCCCGACTGCTACGTCGTTCTTCGACAGCGCGGTGGCCAGCATCGCGCTCAGGATGACTGCGTAGCCGAGGATCGCAGCGGCGTAGCCGAGCGAGTGGTCGGGGCCCCGGGTGCGGGCAGCGTCGGCAACATCGCTGTGCGACGTGAAACAGATGATTGCCGCCGCGACGCAACCCGCGGCTACCGCGAACGCCAGCCAGCGCAGTCGCAGAATGATCGCGGCTCCGCCGGCAAGCACCAGCACGATGAACGCCGTCCACGCGAGCCACGCGAAGAACGCAGTCGTCACTGGTGACAGCACACCGCCACTCGTGTCGGCCACGACGTTCGCGACCGCGGTGAACTTGCCGCCACCGATCTGGTCGTTCCAGTTCATGAGCGCCTGTCCGGCCACCACGGCCAGCCCGCCGGACACCAGAGGCCAGAACCCCGGGCGGGTCACGTACGGCACGAGACGTCCCTGAAAGGTCAGCGCAAGGAAGATGAGCACGCCGATGAGCAGGAAGACGAAGATGCGGGGCTTGAGCACCGACTCACGGAAGCCGTAGCCGTAGTCGTTCTGCGAACCCTCCTGGCTGCCGACCATCATCGCCAGCACGACACCGCCCGCCAGGCAGGCGATCAACCGCTTCATCCAGGGCGCTTTCAGCAACGAGGTGGTCATGCCGCGCGTCCGATCCGCTCGCCGAGCAGGCCCGTGGGTCGGAACATCAGCACGAGCACCAGGACAACGAACGCGACGACGTCGGTCCACTCGATCCCGATGCCGGGCACGAGCGGCACCATGTTCTCGACGATGCCCAGGAGCAGGCCACCGAGCATGGCCCCGCGGATGTTGCCGATACCGCCCAGGACGGCCGCTGCGAACGCCTTGACGCCCGTCTGGAAACCCATGTTGAAGCCGAAGTTGAAGTTGAGTCCGAACAGGAAACCGGCCGCACCGCCCAGCAGTCCGCCGATGACGAAGGTCCGCGAGATCGTCCTGTCGATGTCGATGCCCATGAGCGCCGCTGTCGGTGCGTCCTCGGAGACGGCGCGAATGCCGCGCCCCAGCTTGGTGCGGTTCACCAGCGCGTCCAGCCCGACCATCATGACCAGGGCGCCGACGATGATGACCGCCTGCAGCACCTTGACCTGCGCGCCGTCGATCGTGAACAGCACGTTGTTCTGGTCGAAGAACGCCGGGAACTGGTTGGTGGTCTGGCTGTTGAAGATCTTGCTGACCAGAGTGGAGATGAAGAACGACGCCCCGATCGCACTGATCAGGAAGGCAAGTTTGGGTGCTCCTCGTTTCCGCAGCGGCCGGTAGGCGACGCGCTCGAGCACCCAGGCAACACCAGCCGCAGCGACCGCACCAGACAAGACCCCCAGCGCGATCACCAGCGGTACCGCCCAGGGCGCGGTGGCCTTCCCGTCTCCGACAACCGCGTGGATCACGATGTAGCTGCCGAACGCGCCCGACATGAACACCTCGCTGTGTGCGAAGTTGATCAGTTGGAGCACGCCGTAGACCAGCGTGTAACCGAGGGCGATCAGCGCGTACATCGAGCCGCGCGTCAGCCCGAGGATCAGGTAGTCGAAGAACGTGGTCATCGGGTTTGCGAGCCGTCCTGTTCTCGATGCTGTCGTGGAAACGTGCGGGGCGCCCCAGACCGAGATCTGGGACGCCCCAAACGTCCTGCGCTGTGCGGTACTACGACTGCTTGGTGATGTCCCCGAGCAGGACGATCTTGCCGGCCTTCTGCTCGTAGAGGTTGACCGTCGCTTGCGCGACCTCACCGTTCTGCTGGAACTTGACCGTGGTCGTGATGCCCTGGAAGTTCAGGCTGTTCACGGCCGCCTCGACCGACTGGCGGGTCGGGGTACCGCTCGAGGACGCGGCCTTGATCGCGGCGATGAGCGCGTTCGTGGCGTCGTAGGCCTCCGGCGAGTAGGTCGACGGCGGGGTGTTGAACTTGGCGGTGTAGGCCTTGTTGAACGCGGCGGCCGCGGGGGCGGTCGTAGCGTCGAGGCAGCCACATGCGAAGTAGAAGCCGTCGCCGCCCGAGCCCGCGGTGCTGGTGAACACCGAGGACTTGCCGCCGTTGCCGGTGATCCGGAAGCCGGTGTAATTGACCGCCTTCAGCGCCTTGGCCACGAGACCGGCCTGAGCGTCGTAACCGCCGTAGTAGAAGGCCTGCGCGTTGGACGACTTGACGGTCTGTGCGAGGGCGCTGTAGTCCGACGTCGGGGCGATGCCCTGGCTGGTGACCTTGACGCCCTTTTTCTGGAGTTCCTTGCGCACAACGTCACCCACACCGGCACCGTAGGTCGACTTGTCGTCGGCAACGAAGACGGTCTTGAACTTCTTGGCCAGGTAGTCGGCCGTGGCCAGACCCTCTACGCCGTCCGTCGGGACGATGCGGTGGAAGGTGGTGAACCCTGAGGAGGTCAGGGTCTCGTTGGTGGCCGACGGGCTGATTAGCGCCAGGCTCGCCTGCGCGTACTTGGCGCCGGTGGCAGTGGTCGGGCCCGAGAAGGCCGGGCCGACGACGCCGAGGACGGTCGGGTCCTGGATGAGCTTGGCCGCCGCGGCCGGGGCCTGTGCGTTGGCGCCGACGTCATCGGAGGGCAGGCCGACGATCGTGAAGCCGTTCTTGCCCGAGGCGTTGGCCTCCGCGATGGCGAGGTTGAAGGCGTTGATCTCGTTGATGCCGAGCTGCTTGTTGTCGCCGGACAGTGGGCCTTCGAAACCGATCTTGTAGGTCTTGCCGGAGCCGCCGCCGCTCGAGGACGAGCTGGAACTGCTCCCGCCACCGAGACCGCCGGTCTTCTTGCTGCTGCTGCCACTGCTGCCGCAGCCGGTGAGCGCGAGGGCGCCGGCCGCGGCCAGCGCCACTACTGAAGTTGTTACGCGTGATCGCACTGCTGTGCCTCCTGTGAGGGCATTCGTAGGACATCGAAAACGCCGCGTTGTTGACGGCGTCGGTTGGCGGGACGTTAGCCGATCATTCACGTGCTGGGTACCGGCAGCACGGCTCGGACCGCCGTCGTGACCAAATCTCCACCGACCATTTGGGCGGAAACGTCGGTTTACTAGTCGGTAGTCACAGCCGTCTCCGCATCCCCGCTCAGGACGAGCTCGGCGACGGCTCTCATCGAGGTGCGGTTGTCCATGGCGGCCCGCTGGATCCACCGGAAGGCTTCCGGTTCGCTCATAGCGTGTTGCATCATCAACGACCCCTTCGCACGCTCGATGAGCTTGCGCGCCTCGAGCCGCTCACGAAGGCCGGTGACCTCGGATTCCAGAGCCCGCAGCTCCGCAAAGCGGGTCGTCGCCATCTCGATGGCCGGCAACAGGTCGCGCTTCTGGAAGGGCTTGACCAGGTAGGCCATTGCGCCGGCGTCACGGGCCCGCTCGATGAGATCGCGCTGGCTGAACGCGGTGAGCATGACCACCGGCGCGATGCGCGCCTCGGTGATCTGGGCCGCGGCCGCGATGCCGTCCAGCTTGGGCATCTTGACGTCGCAGATCACGAGGTCAGGGTTCAGTTCCTGGGCCAGCGCGACAGCTTGCTCACCGTCACCGGCCTCGCCCACCACATCGAATCCTTCCTCCTCCAGCATCTCGCGCAGATCGAGTCGGATGAGCGCCTCGTCCTCGGCGATGAGGACTCTCATCGGCGCCGGAGCCGCGTGATTTGCGGGTGCTGCGGAGGCCACGGTGTCCCTCTCGGTTCGACGTTGAACGAGAGCCCAGATTAGACCGGCTAAGATTTCCAACGCGTCACGCCCCTGTGGCGAAACTGGCATACGCGATGGATTCAAAATCCATTACCGAGAGGTGTGTGGGTTCGAGTCCCACCGGGGGCACCGCTTCGAAGTGATCAACTGCGCATTACCGTTGCACATCAGCGTGGATCCGCAGTTGATCACCGGGCCGGGTCGCCCGCGAAGCCGGCTTGACTGGTCGTTGACTATTCGCGGAGACGGGCTCGTCGTCCGTCGCGGAGGCGGACGAGGCCCTCCTGGACGACACTGCAGACCTGGGTGCCGTCGGCGCGGTAGAAGCGGCCGGTGGCCAGCGCGCGACCGCCCGAGGCCGACGGCGACTTCATCGCGTACAGGAGCCACTCGTCGGCGCGGAAGGGTCGCTCGAACCACATCGCGTGATCGAGCGACGCCAGCGAGACGTTGCCCATCCGGTTGGCGAGCCCCTGCCGGGCCAGCGCGGCGTCGAGGACGGTCATGTCCGAGGCGAAGGTCAGCACACACACGTGCAGCAACGGGTCGTCGGGCAACGTGCCATCAGCGCGCATCCACACCCGCAGGACGCCCCCGTTCGGTCCGACGCCGTCGCGCTCCCAAGGGGCGGCGTCGACGTAACGCAGGTCGATCGGCCGCGGCCGGCCGCGCCAGAACTCGGTGGCGCGCGGGTCGGCCAGGAAACGCTGCTCGAAGGTGGCCAGCGTCGCCGGGTCCGGCGCTTCCGGCATCCGGCTCTGATGGTCGAGCCCTTCCTGGGCCAGCTGAAACGAGGCCGAGAGCGAGAAAATCACGTGACCGTGCTGTATGGCCACCACCCGCCGTACCGAGAACGAGCGCCCGTCGCGCACCCGATCGACCTCGTAGACGATCGGCACGCCCGGATCACCGGGCCGGATGAAGTAGGAGTGCAGAGAGTGCACGTGCCGATCGGGTTCGACGCTGCGTCCGGCCGCAACGAGCGCCTGGCCCGCGACCTGGCCGCCGAACACGCGCTGCGAACGCTCCTTCGGGCTGACGCCGCGATAGATGTCGACCTCGATGCGCTCGAGGTCGAGCAGTGCCACCAGCCCGTCGACCGCGGACTGGCCGGTCGGGCCTACGGTTTCGGCCGAGTCGAGCGCCTCAGCCATGCCGCAGGACGTCGCCGATGTGGTGGACCCGGATGGTGTTGGTGGCACCGGGCGTGTTAGGAGGCGTGCCGGCCACCACGATGACGAGATCGTGGGGATGGCAGACGCCGCGGTTGAGCAACGCGGAGTCGACCTGGCGCACCATGTCGTCGGTGGTGTTCACGCTCCACACCAGGTGCGCCTCGGCACCCCACACGAGTGCCATCTGCCGCTGCACGGTCTCGATCGGCGTGAAGACCAGCAGCCGTTGGCTGGGCTGCAGCCGCGACAGCCGCCGGGCGGTGTCACCGGTCTGGGTGAACGCCACCAGAGCCACCGCACCCAGCGCGTCGCCGATGTCCTTTGCTGCTTTGACCAAGGCGCCGCCGGATGTGCGCGGATTGTGCCGCAGCCCGCGGACGTCGGTGCCGGCCTCCTCCACGGAACGGATGATGCGACTCATGGTGGCCACGGCCTGCACCGGGTACTTGCCCACGCTGGTCTCGCCCGACAGCATCACCGCGTCGGTGCCGTCGATGACGGCGTTGGCGACGTCGGATGCCTCCGCGCGAGTGGGGCGCGAGTGCGTGATCATCGATTCGAGCATCTGCGTCGCGACGATCACCGGCTTGGCGTTGTCGCGACAGATCTGGATGGCGCGCTTCTGCACGACCGGCACCTGCTCGAGCGGCATCTCGACGCCGAGGTCGCCACGGGCAACCATCATGCCGTCGAAGGCCAGCGCGATTGCCTCGAGATTCTCGACGGCCTCCGGCTTCTCGACCTTGGCGATCACCGGTACCCGCGTGCCGACGGCGTCCATCACGCGATGCACGAGCTTGACGTCCTCGGGGTTGCGCACGAAGGACAGCGCCACGTAGTCGACGCCCAGCGACAGCGCGAACTCCAGGTCGGCGGCGTCCTTGTCGGACATCGCCGGGACGCTGACGTCGACGCCGGGCAGCGACAGGCCCTTGTTGTCGCTGACCATGCCGCCCTCGGTCACGTCGCAGACGACGTCGGTGCCGTTCTCGACGTCGACAGCGATGAGTGCGACGTTGCCGTCGTCGACGAGCAGCCGGTCACCTGGTCGAACGTCGTCGGCGAGGTTCTTGTACGTCGTCGACACCCGGTCGTGGGTGCCGGGGACGTCCTCGACGGTGATGCGCACGCGCTCGCCGGTGGCCCACATGACCGGGCCCTCGGGGAAGCGGCCGAGGCGGATCTTCGGGCCCTGCAGGTCGGCCAGCACGGCCAGGTTACGGCCGGCAGCCTTTGCGGCGTCCCGTACCTCGCGAAAGCGCCTGCCGTGATCGGCATGCTCGCCGTGGCTGAAATTGAGCCGGGCAACGTCCATGCCCGCCTCGACGAGCGCTCGCGCCCGCTCCGGCGTGTCCGTCGCCGGACCGAGCGTGCAGACGATCTTCGCGTGGCGGTTCACCTGTTTAGCGTAGGACCTCCTAGGTGCGCGCGGCCGCCATAATCGCGGCGTCGACGTCCTCGCCAGACTCCTGCGCCCACTTCGTGGCCTCGAGCACCCGCTTGAAATCGCGCGGCACGATGACCGAGAAGCGGTCCGTCGCCGACGACCAGTCGGCGAGCAACGCCGCGCCCACGCCGGAGTCGGTGTGGGCGACGTGCGCCTCGACGACCTCGCGCAGGGTGTCGGACTCGGCACTGTCCATCGCGCCCAGCGGTTCGACGTCGACCATTTCGCGGTTGACCCTTGAGGTATCGAGGTCGAGCACGTAGGCGTAGCCGCCGGACATGCCGGCACCGATGTTGCGCCCGACGGCCCCGAGGATGACCGCGATGCCGCCGGTCATGTACTCGAGCGCGTGGTCACCGACGCCCTCGGCCACCACGGTGGCCCCGGAGTTGCGAACGCAGAACCGCTCGCCGACAACGCCGCGCAGATAGATCTCGCCTGCCGTCGCACCGTAGGCGATGACGTTGCCGGCGATGACGTTGTCCTCGGCGACGAACGTGGCCCGCACGTCCGGACGTACGGACAGCACGCCGCCGGACAGCCCCTTGCCGGCGTAGTCGTTGGTGTCGCCGAGCAGCCGCAGCGTGATGCCGCGAGGCACGAACGCGCCGAACGACTGACCGCCCGAGCCGTGGAAGGTGACGTCGATGGTGCCGGGCGGCAGGCCGTCGGCACCGTAGCGGCGGGTGACCAGTGAGCCGAGCATCGTGCCGACCGTGCGGTTGACGTTGCGTACCGGCAGCTCGAGCGTGACCGGCGACGCATCGAGCAGCGCCCCCTCGCACAGTTGAATCAGGGTGTTGTCCAGCGCGGCATCAAGGGCGTGGTCCTGCTCGCGCGACTGCGTCAATGTCTGGCCGTAGGGGTTGGCCGGCTCGGCCAGGATGGGCTCGAGGTTCAGACCATCGGCCTTCCAGTGTTCGATCGCCTTCGACGTGTCGAGCACGCCGACCTGACCGATGGCCTCCTGCAGAGTGCGGAACCCGAGCGACGCGAGCAGCTCGCGCACCTGCTCGGCGATGTACTCGAAGAAGGTGACGACGAACTCCGGTGTACCGGTGAAGCGCTCGCGCAGCAGCGGGTTCTGGGTGGCGACGCCGACCGGACAGGTGTCCAGGTGGCAGACCCGCATCATGATGCACCCCGAGACGATCAGCGGCGCAGTGGCGAAGCCGTACTCCTCGGCCCCGAGCAGTGCGGCGACTACGACGTCGCGACCGGTCTTCATGGCCCCGTCGACCTGCACCGAGATGCGGTCGCGCAGGCCGTTGAGCAGCAGCGTCTGCTGGGTGTCGGCCAGGCCGAGCTCCCACGGCAGGCCGGCGTGCTTGAGCGAGGTCATCGGCGCCGCGCCGGTGCCGCCGTCGTGACCGGAGATCAGCACGACGTCGGCGTGCGCCTTCGACACACCTGCTGCCACCGTGCCGACCCCGGCCTCGCTGACCAGCTTCACGTGGACCCGCGCCTGCGGGTTGGCGTTCTTCAGGTCGTGGATGAGCTGGGCGAGGTCCTCGATCGAGTAGATGTCGTGGTGCGGCGGCGGCGAGAT
>NZ_CAXTHK010000047.1:0-16377 GCF_964244045.1 uncultured Jatrophihabitans sp.
TGACGGAGCCGGACAGGCCGGCCCGCGACCCAGTGCAGGAGGCAGCTCCATGGCCAAGTACGCGATCCTCATCTACGAAGACCCGGCCTTCTACGCGAACATCTCGCCCGAGGCGTGGCCCGCGGTGGTCGACGCCCACAGCAAGTTCGTCGAGCAGGTCTTCGCGCTCGGTGGGTCCCTGGCGGGCGGGGAGGCGCTCGCGCCCCCGACGACGGCCACCACGATCAAGGGTGGCGGCACGGTGACGGACGGCCCGTTCGTCGAGACCAAGGAGGCCTTGAACGGCATCTACGTCGTCGAGGCGCGCGACCTCGACCACGCCGTCGAGATCGCCAAGCTGTGCCCGGCCCCCGCCCCCGGCGGCGGCGTCGAGATCCGCCCGGTCGTGGACCCGACGACGAACCCGTTCTGATCGCTCCCAGCGACGATGCGACCGCGTCCGCCGTGCCGGCGGACGCGGTCGCTGCCGCGCTGACGCAGGCCCACCGCTCCGAGTGGGCCTTCGTGCTGTCCGCCACGGTGCGCGTCGCGGGCGACCTGGACGTCGCGGAGGAGTGCGCGCAGGAGGCGTACGTCAGCGCGCTGCAGGCCTGGACCCGGGACGGCGTCCCGGAGCGGCCCGGCGCGTGGCTGACCACGGCGGCGCGGAACCAGGCGCTGGACCGGTTGCGTCGCGAGGTCACCCTCCGGCGCAAGCTCCCGCTGCTCGTGGAGCCGGCGACCGTCGATCCGCACGACCCGGCCGACCTGGACTGGCCCGACGCCGCGGTGCCGGACGACCGGCTCCGGCTGGTGTTCACCTGCTGCCACCCCACCCTCGCCCCCGAGGCCCGCGTCGCCCTCACCCTGCGCCTGGTCTGCGGCGTTCCCACGCCCGACGTCGCCCG
This sequence comes from uncultured Jatrophihabitans sp., assembly GCF_964244045.1. Classification (NCBI taxonomy): domain Bacteria; kingdom Bacillati; phylum Actinomycetota; class Actinomycetes; order Jatrophihabitantales; family Jatrophihabitantaceae; genus Jatrophihabitans; species uncultured Jatrophihabitans sp. The sequence goes on from NZ_CAXTHK010000047.1 coordinate 888, forward strand.
GGCCTTCCTGGTGTCCGAGCCGACGATGGCGGCACGGATCACCCGGGCCAAGAAGAAGATCGCCGAAGCGCGGATCCCCTACCGGGTCCCGGGCCGGGCGGAGCTGCCCGAGCGCCTGGACAGCGTGCTCACCGCCGTCCACCTGCTCTTCAGCACCGGCCACACGGCCGGCGAGGGGGACGCGCTCGTCCGTGAGGAGCTCTGCGACCGGGCCCTGCACCTCGCGCGCACCCTCGCCGCGCTGCTCCCCGAGCAGGCCGAGACCCGCGGCCTGCTGGGCCTGCTGCTCCTGACCGACGCGCGCCGGGCCGCCCGGACCGCCGAGCAGGGCCGGCTGCTCCTGCTCGGCGACCAGGACCGGACGCGCTGGGACCAGCGCGCGATCCTGGAGGGGCTCACGGTGACGGCCGGGGCGCTCGCGTCCGGCCCACCGGGGCGGTTCACCCTGCAGGCGGCGATCGCCGGCGTGCACGCGATGGCGCCGTCCCTGGAGCAGACCGACTGGCCGCGCGTCGTGCACCTCTACGACCGGCTGCTGGCGGTGTGGAACACCCCGGTGGTCGCGCTCAACCGGGCCGCCGCCGTGGCGTTCGCCGACGGTCCGGCCGCCGCCCTGCCGCTCCTCGACGAGCTGGCGACCGATCCCCGGCTCGCCGACTACCCCTACCTTCCCGCCACCCGCGCCGACCTGCTGCGCCGCCTCGGCGACGCCGCCGGCGCGGCTCAGTCGTACCGGCGCGCGATGGAGCTCACGGCGAACGCCGCGGAGCGCGCCTTCCTGGAGCAGCGCCTGGCCGAGGTCAGCCGCGCCGCCGGCGCCGAGCCCGCGCCCGGCTGAGGACGGCGGGCTCGGCGGTCTCCGCTCCGAGGCCTCGCCCGGGGCTCCCGCGTCGCGCCCTGGCTCGGGTTCTCATCCGCGTTCCGGTCGTCGCCTGTGCTCATCTGCGCCTCCTGGGGTGCGTGCCCGACCGGCAATCCGGCACCTCACTGCCGGTCTGCAACACGGCCAGGATCCGCTCCCACGTCCCGTCCGCCGACGAGCGACGATCCCGGTTGTGAACCGTCTGCCACGGGCCGAACCGGGCCGGCAGATCCCGCCACGGCGTGCCTGTCCGCGTCCGGTGGAACACCCCGTCGATCACCAGCCGGTGATCGGCCCATCGGTGCCCCTGCCGCGGATTCGGCGGCATCAACGGCGCCAGCAACGCCCACTGCTCGTCGGTCAGGTCGTGCCGGCTCAGCCGCTCGTCCATCACGTCCGACAGCCACAGACCCAACCCCAATGATCTACAAGACACGCTCTAACTGGTACCTCGGCACCTGACGGGTGTCAGCGGTAACGCCTGGGAACGGTCCAGTGCCGGCCGAACTCGAGGTCGAACGACGGGGGATCGAAGGGACTGTCGCCGCCGGCCGGGTAGCTCGTGAGTTCGCCCACCACGATGTCTCGGCGTCCCGGGCGTTCGGACCGAAGGCGATCACGCAGCAAGTAGAGGTCCACCCGTACGAAGTCTGTGCCGGTGCCCAGTCTCTGCGCGAGTTCGATCATCTCGGGCAATCGCTCCGGCGGCGCCGGGGTGGGCTCGGACCATGGGTGGCCACCGTGCAGCGGGAGATGGGTCCAGGACCGGGTGAAGAAATCCTGGGTCCGCGAACCGAGACGCCCGCGGTCGAGCTGGATGTACTGGCAGACGCCGTGGAACACGAAGAACTTGTAATCGTCCGGGACGCCCCTGTCGGGGCCGAGCAGCAGTTCCTCGATGAGGATGCGGCGGGGCACGTGACCGTAGGCCCATTCGCGATTGGGGCCCTGTCCGTAGAGCTGAGCGGTCCAGGCCGAGCCGAGAGCGACGAGTTGGTCGATGTCGACGTTGCTTGGCCGAATGTGTCGATAGACCCAACTGCCGTCCACTCCGGGTAACCGGGAGTCGGCCGGCGCTGTCTCGGACACGATGATCGCGACGCCGCTGCCGTGGGTGGGCTTGATGACGCAGGCGGCGGGAATCGAGATGTCGCCCAGCGCCTGGGGATCGTCGAGCAGGAAGTACAGCTGGGGCAGGTGCTCGGCACCGACCGCAGCGGTAACGTAGGCGCGAACCGCGGCCTTGTCCGCGAAGGTCACCATCAGACGGCGGTGGTCGCGCAGCATCTTGTAGCGGACCTTTTCGGTGAATGTGCGTGGATTGCGGGTCACCCACAACCGCCACAGGCGTACGAGGTAGCTGCGTTCACGCCAGGTGCGGCCTCGAGCCGAGGTGGTAGCCCGTTCGCGCGCAGACATGAGCTCATGATGTCAATCCAGGCAGGACCCGGCACCCACTCAACCGACCGCGGCGCCCCTGACGGCCGCGGCTACTGCGGTGGGCACTGCGGGGTCGAACACGGACGGGATGATGTACGTCGCGTTGAGCTGATCGTCGGACACACACCCGGCGATCGCCTCGGCAGCGGACAGCATCATCGGCGTGGTCACCTCGCGCGCACGGGCGTCGAGCAGGCCGCGGAAGACGCCAGGAAAGGCCAGCACGTTGTTGATCTGGTTGGGGTAGTCGCTGCGACCGGTGGCCATGACCGCTGCCAGCTGCCGTGCGGCATCGACGTCGACCTCGGGGTCGGGGTTCGCCAGGGCGAAGACCACTGGGTTCGGCGCCATCTCCTGGATCCACGCGGCGTCCAGCACACCCGGGGCGCTGACGCCGATGAACACGTCCGCGCCCTGCAGCGCGTCGCGCAGCGTGCCGGTGACGCACTCAGGGTTGGTGCGTTCGGCGAGACCGCGCTTGGCCGAGTTCAGCGAGAGATCATGCGGTGACAGGATTCCCTCACGGTCCCAGACGAGCACGTGGGTCACTCCGGCGGACAGCAGCAGCGTGACGATCGCGGTGCCGGCTGCGCCGCCACCAGCTACGACGATGCGCGCGTCGGCAAGCTGCTTGGCGACGCAGCGCAACGCGTTGGTCAGGGCCGCCGTCACCACGATGGCCGTGCCGTGCTGGTCGTCGTGGAAGACCGGGATGTCGAGGATGTCGCGCAGGCGGCGCTCGATCTCGAAGCAGCGCGGTGCCGAGATGTCCTCGAGGTTGATGCCGCCGAACCCGGGCGCGATCGCCTTGACGACCTGCACGATCTCGTCGGTGTCCTGCGTGTCGAGGCAGATCGGCCACGCGTCGATGTCGGCGAACCGCTTGAACAGGGCGGCCTTGCCCTCCATCACCGGCAGCGCTGCTCCGGGCCCGATGTTGCCGAGCCCGAGCACCGCCGAACCGTCGGTGACGACTGCGACCGAGTTGCCCTTGATGGTCAACTTCGCGACATCCTCGGGGTGCCGCGCCAGCGCCATCGACACCCGGCCCACGCCAGGCGTGTAGGCCATCGACAGGTCGTCGCGGGTCTTGAGCGCGACCTTCGACGTGACCGCGATCTTGCCGCCGAGATGGAGCAGGAAGGTGCGATCACTCACCCGGTGCACCTCGACCCCCGGCACCGCGCGCATGGCCTCGACGATCTCGACGGAGTGATCGGCGTTCGTGGCCGAGCAGGTGACATCGACGGTGACGCGGTCGGGACGGGACTCGCTGACGTCGATTGCCGTTAACAGGCCGCCGGCCTTACCGACCGCGGTCGCCAGCTCACCGACCACCGAGGCGCTGGGCTCGGCGTACAGCCGAACGGTGATGCTGTACGAGGCACCGGTGGGAAGCGGTCGACGGTCACTCATGACGCCCATCCTGCTCCGTCGCCCGGCCGTGCTGCGCTACCGGAAACGTCAGACGGCGAACTCCGCTCCCGGAGTGGCGATGTCGATGGTGCCGTGGAAGGCCGAGGCCGCTTCGTCGGCGGCCACCTGGCGCGAATTCCACGGCGGCACGTGCGTGATGATCAATCGGTCGACGCCCGCCTTGTCGGCGTGCTCGCCGGCCATCCGGCCGGTCAGGTGCAGGTCGGGCACGAATTCGTCGTCGGGTGCGACCGAGGCCTCGCAGAGCAGGACGTCGGCGCCCTCGGCGAGTGCCACGAGCTCGGCGGACTCGCCGGTGTCGGCGGAGTACACGAGCGAGCGGCCACCGAACTCGATGCGCACGCCGTTCGTCGGCGTGGGGTGGTTCATCGGTGCGTACGACAGTGCGAACGGCCCGAACTCACCTTGGATCGGGGTGGCGAACGAGAACAGCTCGTGCAGCCCCAACTTGCGGGCCAGCGGGTCGTAGGCCGCCTCGAGCCGGTCGCGGGTACCGGGCACGCCGACCAGCGGGATGCGCTTGTCGGGTCCCCGCAGCCGGTAGCCCTCGCCCCCGTAGCGCAGAGCCACGATGTAGGCGGTGAGGTCGATGCAGTGATCAGCGTGCAGATGTGAGATGACGATGGCGTCGACATCGGCCGGGTCGACGTAGCGCTGCAGCGCGCCGAACGCGCCGTGGCCGAGATCCAGGACCAGCCGGTAGCCCTCGGCCTCGAGCAGATATCCCGAAGCCGGCGAGTCGGGCCCGGGCACGCTGCCCGAACAGCCCAGCACCGTCACGGTGAAGTCGTCGCTCATGCCGCACCTCCTACCGCGACCACGGGCGTCTCGATCTGCGGTCCGAGGAAGCGCCGGCCGAGCTGGCGGAACGTCGCGTCGGGTCCGGTGGCCCGAAAGGAATGCTGAGGCGGAGCGGCACTGGCAGCATCAGCATCGTCGCTGCGCAGCAGGTCACGCGACATCAGCATGCGGAACACATCCTTCGCAGTCTCCTCGGCACTCGACACCAGAGTGACGGTGTCACCCATGACGACGGACAGCAATCCGGTGAGCAGCGGGTAGTGCGTGCACCCCAGGACGAGGGTGTCGACTCCGGCGGCGTTCAACGGCGCCAGGTAGGACTCAGCCAGGCCCAGCAGCTGCCGCCCACTCGTCACCCCACGCTCGACGAACTCGGCGAACCGGGGGCAGGCGGCCGCATAGACCTCGACACCCGACGCGGCCTCGAAAGCGTCCTGGTACGCCCCGCTGGTGATGGTGACGGCGGTGCCGATGACGCCGATCCGACCGTTGCGGGTGGCGGCGACGGCGCGGCGCACAGCGGGCATGACGACCTCGACCACCGGCACGTCGTAGCGCTCGCGGGCATCGCGCAGGCAGGCCGAGGACGCGCTGTTGCAGGCGATGACCAAGGCTTTGACGCCGGTGTCGACGAGCTCGTCCATGACGGCGAGCGCGTAGCGCCGGACGTCCGCAATGGGCTTCGGGCCGTACGGGCTGTGCGCGGTGTCACCGACGTAGTGCAGCGCCTCGTGGGGCAGCTGGTCGAGCACGGCGCGGGCGACGGTGAGCCCGCCGACACCTGAGTCGACCATGCCGATCGGCGCGTCGCGCCGGGACGGGGCAGGAGGCACGGGCGTCACGATACGGCTCCGCGGCGGGGTCGGAGTCGCTCGCCCCTGCGCGGGTGCAGTACTGCCCCTACTGCCGCGCCGGCCACGAAACCGCAGACGTGCGCCTGCCACGACACGTGTGAGTGCGGCACAGGGACCAGGCCGTTCAGCAGCGTGCCGAAGATGGCGAGCACCATCGCGGCCGAGACGATCCACCGGATCCGGCGCGACACGACGGCCCGCGCGATGAGGTAACCCAGCCAGCCGAACACCAACGCGCTCGCGCCCACGATGACTGTGTCGCCCGGCCCGACTGCCCAGGTCAGCAGACCGCCGCCGACTACGACCACGGACGTCACGATCGACCAGACCCGCAGTCCCTCGATCAGCACGACCCAGCCGATGAGCAGGAGTGGCAACGTGTTCGACAGCAGGTGGTCCCAGCTCGCGTGCAGGAACGGCATGGTCAGCACGCCCCAGAGCCCCGAGACCGTGCGGGGCCGCAGCCCGAAGCGGTCTAGCCCGTAATCGTCCTGCACATTGACGATCTGCACGATCCACACCACTGCGGTCAGCAGGACCATCGAGACGATCGCACCGCTCCAGCTAGCGGCGTCGAAGCGTCGCAGGCGGGATCGCAGCGCGGGCGAAGTCACGTTACCGAGGGTAAGGCGTGTGTCTGACCATCCGGCCTGATGTCGAATTGTTCGACCCCGAACCGTCGTCGGCTCGAACGGTTGTTCGAACTCCGAACGGCGCGCAACCTGAACTACAGTGCACCGATGGACGAACGGGACATCGTCGACGAATTGGTCGAGCAGTGGCGCCACGTGCCGCCCCACCTCGGCGACGAGGCCTACGAGGCCATGGCCACCATCGGCCGGTTGACCCGCATCGGCTTGCTGCTGGCCCCCCTCATCGAACGGACGTTCGCTTCGTACGACATCGCCCGAGGCGAATTCGACGTGCTCGGCACCCTGCTGCGCCAAGGACGTCCGTACACCACGACCCCAACCGTGATGGCCCGCCTGCACATGCTTTCCCCGGGCGCCATGACGAACCGGCTCGACCGCCTGGAAAAGGCCGGGTACGTGCAGCGCGCTCACGATCCAGACAACCGACGCAGCGTCCTCGTGAGCTTGACGCCCCGCGGTCGCGAGCTGGCCGAGACCGCACTCGAAGCGCACGTCCAGAACGAGAAGCAGCTGCTCAGCGTGTTGAACCTGACCGATCGACGCCGCCTCGACACCGCCCTGCGACGGTTCCTCAACGCGCTCGAGTCCTGACCAGGCTCAGATGACGGCGCGGATCGACGCCGTGTGCAGACCGGTGGCACCCGAAGGGAACACGTCGCGGACCTTGGCGTCCTGGACCCGGCCCAACGTGTCGGTGGCACGGACGCGGATCGTGTACTGGCCCGACTCCTGCGGCGTCCACGCATAGACCCACTGGCGCCAGGTGTCCTCCGACGGCACCGCCGCGAGCCGAGCCGTCGCCCATGGGCCGTTGTTGATCTGCACCTCTACCTTGCCGATGCCCACGTGCTGCTCCCACGCCACCCCGGCGACGGCGAACGGCTCGCCGACGTTGAGCACCTCGTTCGAGCTGGGTCGGTCGATGCGCGAGGCCATGCGGATGGGCGCGTCCTGCGCCCAACCGCCCTCGACCCAGTAAGCCTTGTGCTTGGCAAACGTCGTCGCCTCAAGGTCGACAACCCATTTGCAGGCCGAAATGTAGCCGTATAGGCCGGGCACGACGACCCGCACCGGGAACCCGTGCTCGACGGGCAGCGCCTTGCCGTTCATACCTACCGCGAGCAGGGCGGCGCGACCGTCCATGACCGTGCGTGCCGGGGCGCCGATGGTCATGCCGTCTTCCGAGGTCATCAGCAGCTGGTCGGCGCCGGAGCGCAGGCCGGCCTCGCGCAACAGGGCGTCGAGCCGCACGCCACGAAACAGGGCGTTGCTGACCAGGTCGCCACCGACCTCGTTCGACACGCAATTCAGGGTCACCCAGTGCTCCTCGAGCGGGCGGGCGAGCAGTTCCTTGAACGACAGCGTCATCGGCGTGTCGACCAGACCGTGGATGCGCAGCTTCCAGGAGTCCGGGTCGATCTGCGGCACGGACAGCGCGGTGTCGATGCGGTAGAAGTCGGCGTTGGACGTGCGCCACGGCACGCCGCTCTTACCCAGGTCGACGCCGGCCGGCACGGCGGACGACTGTGCGCTCGCCGCGGGCAGCGCCAGTTTCCTGCGCTTGGCGGCGACATCGAAACGGGCGTGCTGGGCGGCCCGTCCGCCGAAGCCGGCGAGCGCGGCCAGCACAGCCGCGGCGCCGGACCCCGCCAGGAAAACCCGGCGGTCGGCGAGAGCAGGTGCGGGCCGGTCGCCGGCGGCCTCGCCGGGGTGCGCGAGGCGGACGAGCCCCGCCAGTACGGCCATGGCGACCGCGGTGCCGATCAGGCTGGGCAGGACGTCACTGGCCCGGCTCGCAGGCGCAGTTGCGGCGCAGTAGACAGCGAAGGCACCGATCAGGGCCACCCCGACCAACCCTGCGACGAGCGAGCGCAGGGCCAACGTGCCGATCAATGCCGCGACGAGGGCCAGCACGACGCAGATACCGACGATCAGGTAAGTCTTGTCGTTCGTCCCCACCTTGCCGATGGCCGGGCGCTTCCACGACTCGGGCGTCAGGACAATGATCCGGTTGCCCACCGCAATCAGGGGCGCGGCGACCGGGCGGACCAGCACGGCCACGGTCTCGCCCACGCCCACGGCGACGAACGCCGTGAGCACACCTATCAACCAACCGATCGCGGTCCTGGAGCGCACACAGTCATCTTCCCAGCGAGGCCTCGCGCCAGTTCTTACGGATCAGGAGCGTTTCAGGCCCACAGCTCGCCCTCGAGGCGTTCGGCGGCCTGCTGCAGGGTGCCGGTGTACGCGCCGGTCGACAGGTACTTCCAACCGCCGTCGCAGACGACAAAGGCGATGTCGGCGCTGACGCCCGGTTCGACCCGCTCGGCGATCGACAGCGCCGCGTGCAGGATCGCCCCTGTCGAGATACCGGCGAAAATGCCCTCGTGGTCGATGAGGTCGCGGGTGCGGCGCAGCGCGTCGTAGGACGTGACCGAGAAACGACGGGTCAACACCGAGTCGTCGTAGAGCTCAGGGACGAAGCCCTCGTCGATGTTGCGCAGGCCGTAGACCAGCTCGCCGTAGCGCGGTTCGGCCGCCACGATCTGCACGTCCGGCACCTTCTCGCGCAGGTAGCGCCCAGCACCCATCAGGGTTCCGGTAGTGCCCAGCCCCGCAACGAAGTGCGTGATGGTGGGCAGGTCGCGAAGTAGCTCGGGGCCGGTTCCGTCGTAGTGCGCCTGCGCGTTGGCTGCGTTGCCGTACTGATAGAGCATCACCCAGTCGGGATACTGCTCGGCCAGCTGCTTGGCGGTGGCCACGGCCTGGTTCGACCCGCCGGCCGCAGGTGAGGAGATGATCCGGGCCCCGAACATCTCGAGCAGCTGACGGCGCTCGACGGAGGTGTTCTCGGGCATCACACAGACCAGGCCGTACCCGCGCAGCTTGGCCACCATGGCCAGCGAGATGCCGGTGTTGCCCGACGTGGGCTCGAGAATCGTGCAACCCGGGGTCAGCCGACCGCTCGCCTCGGCGGCGTCGATCATGGCCAACGCCGCGCGATCCTTGATCGAGCCGGTCGGATTTCGGTCCTCGAGCTTGGCCCACAGCCGAACCGGGTGCTCGCCCTCCCAGCGTGGGGACAGGTGCGGCAGACCGACGAGCGGGGTGTTCCCCAGCGCGTCGATCAGCGAGTCGTAGCGAGCCATGGAAAACCTCGGAAGCCGCCGGCTATGCCGGATTCCGGCTGCCGCCGGCAACCGCAGGAAGGATGGTGACCGAGTCGCCGTCCTTCAGCTCCGTGTCCAGCGAGCCGGTGAACCGGACGTCCTCGTCGTTGACGTAGATGTTGACGAACCGGTGCAGCGCACCCTCGTCGGTGAGCAGGCGGCCCTTGATGCCGTTGTGGCTGGCGTCGAGGTCGTCGATGAGGGACGACAGCGTGGCGCCCTTGCCTTCGACGGACTTCTCGCCGCCGGTGTACGTGCGCAGGATCGTCGGGATCTTGACCTCGATGGCCATGCTGATGCGTACTCCTGGAGATAGGTGGATGAACGGCTTCCGGTGCAACGCCGTTGCTCGCCGATATCGTCCCACCCGCCGCCGGAATGTCCCAGGCCGGTGGTTCAGACGACCTCGACCGGCTCCTCGGTGACCTGCCCGTCGACGATCCGGTACGAGCGGAACTCGGTCTCGTCGTCGGAGCGGGTGGACACCAGGACGTAGTGGGCCTGGGGTTCGCTCGCGTAGGCGATGTCGGTACGTGACGGGTACGCCTCCGTGGCGGTGTGCGAGTGGTAGACGACTACCGGTTCCTCGTCGTTGCTGTCGAGCTCCCGGTACAGCGCCAACAGGTCGGCCGAATCGAACTCGTAGAACGTAGGCGATCGCGCCGCGTTGAGCATCGGCACGAAGCGCTCGGGGCGGTCGCTGCCCTCGGGTCCGGCGACGATGCCGCAGGCCTCGTCCGGATGGTCGCGGCGGGCGTGGGCGACGATCTCGTCATGGATCGCCCGGTCGATACGCAGCACGGGAACCGACCCTACCGACCGCGCGTGGGCGACGTCAGCGCATGAGGCGGCTGACCACGGTGTCCTGCACCGCGGTCAGCCAGTGATACAGGACCCTCGGGTGCTGCTCGGGGTCCGTCAGATCGATCTCGTCGTCGTCCTCACTGATGCCGAGCCGGGTACCCAGGGCGAGGCGCAGGTCGTTGAGCACCTGGATCCAGCGGGTGGCGTCGGCGGGATCGCCCAGGTCCAGATCGTTGTTGGCCAGGTCGGCAACGCACGCTGCGATGCGACCGATCCGGTCGTCACGCAGTCCGGACTCCGTGAGGTTGCGGTACGCCGCCGCGATGTCGGCATCGTCGCGGTTGGCCGACGGGTAGAGCCGCGCGGTCACCGGGTCGTCGGTGTCGCTCGCGCGCACCGCGGTGTCTAGCTCGGCGAGCAGCGAGGTGAGGATGTCGACCTCGACCGGGTCCAGATGCAGCCGAAGGTGTCCCCGCTTGTGGGAGACGTTCACGTCTGCTGTTCCAGGGTTGCCCACAGTCCGTAGCCGTGCAGGGTGTTGACGTCGAGCTCCATCCGTTCGCGCGTGCCCGACGAGACCACCGCGCGGCCCTTCTGATGGACGTCCAACATTAGCTTCTCGGCCTTGGCCTTCTCGTAGCCGAACACGGTCATGAACACGTGGGTGACGTAGGACATCAGGTTGATCGGGTCGTTCCAGACGATCGTGATCCACGGCAGGTCCGGATCGGCGGACAGCTCGACCTCGATCTCCTGTGACGTCTCGCGCTGTGGCGCCACCGTGCCGGCCATGCGTCCATGGTGTCACGTTGCTACGTTCAGCTACGTGGCTGCCGACCCGCGGGCGAGCGTCGACTCGGTGGGCCTGGGCCTGTTGCTCGCCGGCACCCTTGCTGCGGCGGTGTCGTTCGTCACGCTGCACTGGTACTCGGTCGACTCGGCGACCGACTCGGCCGGTGACGGGTTCACTTTCGCCGACCTGCACGGCAACGCCGACCAGCTGGGCGTGCCGGTGGCCACCGCCTACTTCGACAGGTTGGCCTGGGGCCTCGTTGCCGTGGTGGTCCTGCTCGGGGTGGCCGCGCGCGTGCCGTCGCCGCTCGCGCCGCTCGTGCGGGTCCTGGGCTTCCTCACCGGCGCCCTGGGTGTCGCCATGACGTTCTACGCGCTCGCGCAGCTGTTCGACGCCCAGCGCGCCGCAGGTGGGTCCGAGCACGGGGTGCTGCACAACGCGGGGCCCGGGTTGTGGCTCGCGTGCGCGGGTTACGTCCTACTGGCACTCGGCGCGGTCGTGGTCCCGCGTCGGGAATCCGGACGCTCTGCCACGATCGACCGATGACGACGGGGTTGCTCACCGACCGCTACGAGCTCACAATGCTCCAGGCGGCCCTGCGCGACGGCACCGCCGACCGGCACTGCGTCTTCGAGGTGTTCGCCCGCCGGCTGCCCGAGGGGCGTCGGTACGGCGTGGTGGCCGGTACCGGGCGGTTGCTCGACGCCGTGGCCGAGTTCGCGTTCGACGCCGACCAGCTCGACATGCTGCGCAGCGCAGGTGTCATCGACGACGTCACGGCCGAACACCTCGACGGCTACCGCTTCAGTAGTGACATCGACGGCTATCGCGAGGGAGAGCTGTACTTCCCGGGCTCCCCCGTGCTGACGGTGAGCGGGTCGTTCGCCGACGCGGTCATCCTCGAGACGCTCGTGCTTTCGGTGCTGAACCACGACTGCGCGGTCGCTGCAGCCGCGGCGCGCATGGTCACTGCGGCGGGCGGGCGGCCGATCATCGAGATGGGCTCACGCCGCACCCACGAGCAGTCGGCCGTCGCCGCTGCCCGGGCGTCGTACCTGGCGGGTTTCGCCAGCACGTCGAACCTGGAGGCGGCTTACCGCTTCGGGGTGCCCACCGCCGGCACCGCGGCGCACGCGTTCACCCTGCTGCACGACGACGAGCGGTCGGCGTTCGCCGCCCAGGTCGCGGCCTTCGGCCCGGGCACCACGCTGCTCGTCGACACCTACGACATCACCCGCGGCATCGAGCTCGCGGTCGAGGTCGCCGGCCCCGAGCTGGGCGCGGTGCGCATCGATTCCGGCGATCTCGGCGAGCTGGCCAATCAGGCGCGCGCCCAGCTCGACGGGCTGGGCAATCAGAACACGATGATCGTGGTCAGTGGCGACCTGGACGAGTTCGCCATCGCATCGCTCGCCGCGCGGCCCGTCGACTCCTACGGCGCCGGCACCGCCGTGGTCGTCGGCTCCGGCGCCCCGACGGCCGGCATGGTCTACAAGCTCGTCGAGGTCGACGGCCGGCCGGTGGCCAAGCGGTCCGCAGCCAAGGCCAGTCGGGGCGGGCGCAAGACGGCGCTGCGGGCCTACAAGGAGTCCGGTACCGCCGTCGAGGAGCTCGTGCTCACGGGGCCCGCGGCGCCGGGGCCGCTCGAATCGAGCCTGCAGGTTCCGCACGTCCGCGACGGGGTGCGGGTCGAGGGGCTGCCGACCCTGACCGAGTCGCGCGAGCACCTCGCGCAGGCCCTCGTCACTCTGCCCTGGGACGGGCTGAAGCTCTCGCGCGGGGAGCCGGCGATCCCGACCCGGTTCGCGCCGGTCTCCTAGGATCACCCACATGACGAAGGCCGTGATCGTGGTCGATGTCCAGAACGACTTCTGCGAGGGCGGTTCGCTTGCCGTCCAGGGCGGCACGGAGGTCGCCCGCGGGGTCAGCGCCCGGCTGGCCGAGGGTGGCTACGAGCACGCCGTGGCCACCCGCGACCACCACATCGAACCTGGTGCGCACTTCTCGACGTCCCCGGACTTCCACCAGTCCTGGCCGCCGCACTGCGTCGTGGGCACACCCGGCGTCTCGCTGCACCCTGACCTCGACGTGTCGCGGATCGAAGCCGTGTTCGACAAGGGCGAGTACGAGGCTGCGTACTCCGGATTCGAGGCGGTCGCCGACGGCGCCGCCCTCGCCGACTGGCTAGACGAACGCGGCGTCGACACCGTCGAGATCGTCGGCATCGCCACCGATCACTGCGTCCGCGCCACCGCCCTGGACGCGGCCCGGCTGGGGTTCGCCACCGAGATCCGCCTCGACCTCACCGCCGGCGTCGCGGCGTCGTCGACCGAGTCGGCGCTGGGTGAGTTCCGCGACGCCGGCATCACCACCCACGGGGTGCCGATCGTCCGCGGCTGAGTGTCTGGTCGGGACGCACACCGCTGGGCTGGGTAGGTTCGACGGCATGACTTTTGACGATCCGCACAACAGCGAGACGCGTCGGCTGCCCCGTCAGCCCCAATACGGGCAGGAGCCTTACGGGCAACAACCCTACGGACAGCAGCCCCACGGGCAGCCGGGTTTTCCGCAGCAGCCGCCGACAGGGCAGCGTCCGCGTTTCAACGACTCGACCGCGAACCCGTTCGGCGCGGCCAGCGACCAAGCGTTCGGGATCGTCAGCACCGTCCTTGCCCTGCTCGGCGGCATCGTCGGCGTCGTCGCGCTCACCGGGCTCGAGTGGTTCAAGGGCGGTGCGACCTTCTCCGACACCGACAATCTGCTCGACGGGGCAGGTGATCGCGCGAACAGCTTCGCGTCCGCCTACTTCGGGTGGCTGGCGTGGACGTTCCTGATCGTCGCGGTGATTGCTGCGCTGGCTGCGAGCTTCCCCTCGCCGGCGCTACGCATCATGCGGGTCATCGGGGTAGTCGTCGGCATCGCCGCAGCCGGGTTGAGCTTCCTGGCCCTGCAGTGGGACATCGCCTCCTACAGCGAGGTCATCAAGAACGCGCGGATCGGCTTCTACCTGCTGGTCATCGCCTTTGTGCTCGTCGGCACCGGTGCAGGGATAGGTCCTCGTAAGGTCTGATTGCGCATTGCGCCGTTAGCGTTGATCACATGAGCGCGCCGGGATACAGCCAGTCGTACGGATCGCCCGAATACGCATCGCCGAAGTAAGGGCAGCCGGCCGTCCCACGCAAGCGCTTCGGCGTTATGGGCGCGGTGCTGGCGCTGATCGGCGCAGGCTTAGGGGTCGTTGCCTTTACCGCAGTGAACTGGTTCGACTGCACGTTCAACCGGCAGGACGATTCCACTCTCGCCACCATCCACGACGTCCTCATCAAGATCGGTGCGACAGGCGCGGCCAAGAACATCGCGAACAACTATTTCGCCTGGGTCGGCTGGGCGCTGCTCGCTCACTGCAATCGCGGCGCTGATGGACCCGCGCAAGACCTGACGCCCGCTCCCCCTCGGTGATCAACTGCATTTTCGTCGATCAGCGACGTGGATCCGCAGTTGATCACCTGGGTGGGGGTTCAGAGCCTGCTGACGAGCCGCGGCAGAACTAAGGGCGCGGGTTCGCCCGGCATCAGACCGCAACGGGAGCCAGGTTCGACACCCAGCTCCGCGGCACGACTGTCGAGCCAACGGGCGACCGAGGCGGTCCAGCGGCTGTCCGTCGTGATGCGAGACGGCGGTAAGTGCAGCACCGACAGTCCCGCGGCGGTGAGTGCCGCGTGCCGGTCCAGTGTGTGCAGCCAGTCGACGCGACGGAAGTGGTACTCGGCGCTGTCGATCTCGAGAGCGGCCCACAGCGCCCGCCACAACACGTCGACCGTGAAGACGTGCCGACGACACCCGTCCAGGATGGGGACGTTTAGCTCGAAGAGCGGTAGCGCGCCGCGCTGCAGGCCCGTGAGAGCGCGGGCCTCGGCGATCGAGCGGGCGCCGACAGAGACTTCCTCCAATGCCCGACGGAAGAACGCACTGCCGCGTTGCGGGCAGTCGGTCAGCTCGCCGACGAGGTCACCAAGTTCGCAATGCCCCCGCTGGATCGCGGTGGCCACGATGTCTCGAACCGAGTTCAGCGTCGGAAGGCATACCGCGACGTCGGCCGTGGCGCGGGCGGTCGTTACCACCGGCGTCAACGGCAGGTCTGCCTCCTCCGGCGTCCACGTCGTGCCATACGGACGGTTCGTTCTGCGGATGAGTAAGGGGCCGAGGCGTCGGGAACGATGCTCCCGGGTCAGCACGAGTACGGGTAGCTGTTGGACGGGAACGCCCCGCACGAGACCCGCGTCACGCAAGACCTCCCAACCGCTCACCGCCGCTGATGGCCCGGCCAACAGAACACCGGCTGCGGCCCAGTCGTACCGCGTCGGTGGATCGGGACGAGTCAGGACCGCGCCCGCGCAGATGCGCCGCCACGAACCGTGCGCCAACTGCGTGCGAGTGGTGGCTGCCGTGACACCGTGCTGCTCGGCAAGCGCGACAGTGAGGACGCGCGGAAGTTCGTGAGCGCGGATCAGCGGCATCCCCGCAGCGTGCAACCTCGGCGCCGGCCGCGATGGGCTCCAACCCCCACTGTGGACAAGCACGCAGGGTGTGGACCGTGCGGCCCTGATCAACTGCGGATTTGCGTTGTTTAGCGACTGAAATCCGCAGTTGATCATCAGGAGAGGCGGGCGGGCGGG
>NZ_CAXTHK010000048.1:0-16231 GCF_964244045.1 uncultured Jatrophihabitans sp.
ACCGGTCACCACGATCAGGAACCCGACTTACACCACTCGGCGGGACTCTCCCGGTCCAACCCACCCCTCAGCGTCAACAACCCGGTCGCCAGCGTGGCCGGAACAGCTAACGCGCCACCGCACCGCCAACCCGGCACGCAAACCCTGTAACCCAAGCCATGCGCCCAACACATCCACGATCACGGCGGCGGCGCTCTACGCGGCAGCCGGCGGGACTGTCCCAGAAACGGCGTTCCGGCCTGACACACTGACGTTGCTCGGGGCCGTAAGACACCGGCGCCGCCGTTAAGGGACTGTCGACTCGAACCGAATACGCATAATCAAACATATGTACTGCTATCTGGTTGAATGCAGTAGTTGTCCGAACGCGATCCCACCCCGTCTGGGGAGGATGTCTCCGAAGGCCTTCCCCGTTGTGGGGACCAGATCCGCTGACCCACCACTTCTTCGAACCGCAGTCGTATGGCTGCCCGTCCCATGATGCGGAACAACTGCACTCAAGCAGATATGCAGAACATAGATAGGTGCCGCGGACCTCGACTCCGGCTGCGTGTCTGCAGAACGGTGCGAATTGTGATCGCCTCAAATCCCCCCGGTGAGTGACAGACCGCCATCCAGCACAAGCGTTTGACCCGTGGTCCAGGCGGCCTCGTCCGAGGCGAGGTAAGCAACAGCGGCCGCTATCTGATCGGGTCGACCTAACTGGCGCAGCGGGTAGGACGCCGCGACCTCATCTTCTCTGCCCTCGAACAACGGGACGCCGAATTGGGTGCGTACCACAGCTGGGGCGACGGCGTTCACCCGAACTGCCGGTGCCAGCTCCAGCGCAAGTTGCGTGGTCAGGTGCATGAGCGCCGCCTTGGTCGAACCGTAGAAGCCGATGCCACGCGCCGGGCGAAGCCCGGCTGTCGAGGCAACATTGACGACGGTGTCCGCACCGACCGCAACTGCGCTTTTGGTCCACGCAAGGGTGGCCAGCAGGTTGACCTCGACAATCTTGCGCATGGCGCCGTTGTCGGCTTCCAGCAGCGGGCCGAAAAGTGGATTTACGCCTGCGTTGTTGACCAAAACATCGATACTGCCGAAGCGGTCGAGCACGGTGTCGATCGTGATCTGACGATGCTCACGATCGTCGACATGGCCCGCCACCGCGACGGCCCGGGTTGGGTCGTCGAAATAGTCGAGCGCCTCGTTGAGCGGCTCAGGCTTGCGGGCTGTGATGCAGACGCAGCCGCCCTCCGCCACGATGCGTTGCGCAACAGCCAGGCCGATTCCACGGCTGGCACCGGTTACGAGCGCAACCTTCCCTGCGAAGCGCTCGCTCACATCGACAACCCACCGTCAACCGGCAACACCGTACCCGTGACATAGGCGGCTTCCTCAGAAGCAAGAAAAGCGACGGCGGCACACATTTCAGATGGTTGCGCAAAACGACCGGCGGGAATCGCTGCGATCAGTTCGACACGTTTGGCCTCGGGAATACCACTCGTCATACGGGTGGCCGCATTGGGCGAGATGGCGTTGACGGTGACCCCGAAACGCGCAAGCTCTTTCGCAGTCGTCTTGGTAAAGCCGACGATGCCGGCCTTCGCGGCGGCGTAGTTGGCCTGCCCGATGTTGCCGTGTAAGCCTGTGTAGGAGGTGACGTTGACGACCCGTCCATAACTTTGCGCGCGGAAGTGCGGAACGGCCGCGCGCGTAAGGCGAAAAGTGCCACCAAGATGGACAGCCAGGACAGAGTCCCAGTCGTCGTCGGTCAGTTTCCAGACCACATTGTCGCGCAGGATGCCGGCGTTGTTCACGACGATGTCCAGGCGACCGGTGTCCGCCACGCAGCGCTCGACAGCAGCCTGCACCTGATCAGTCCTGCTCACGTCGACAGCGAGCGGAGTGCCTCCGACGTCCGCGGCTGCCTGCCCGAGCAGTTCGGCCTCATAGTCGAGCATGTACAGGACCGCGCCGTGGAGCGCGAGGTGACGAGCAATCTCCAGGCCGATGCCGCAGGCCGAGCCAGTCACCAATGCCGTCCGGCCGGTGAAGTCATAGGTCAAATTAGTCATGCATTTCTCCTCTTTAGTCTAGAAGCCAAGGTCGCGGCCGATGAGCTCTTTCATGATTTCGTTGGACCCGGCCCAAATCTTGCTGACGCGGGCGTCCTTCCAGGCGCGTGCCACCCGGTACTCATTCATGAATCCGTATCCACCGTGCAGCTGTACGCAGTCGTCCATAATTTTGTTCTGAACATCAGCGCTCCACCATTTGGCTTTAGCCGCGTCAACCGCCGTGAGTTCGCCGCGCAGGTGGGCGACCACGCACTGATCGATATAGGCCTGCGTCACCTCGGCTCGGGTGACCAGGTCTGCGAGCAGGAACTTGTTGTGCTGGAACTGCCCGATTGGCTGGCCGAACGCTCGCCGCTGCTGGCAATAGGTGATGGTCTCGTCAAGAATCTGGCGGCCGTGGGCAAGGTTGGCCACCGCAGAGCCGATGCGTTCCTGCGGTAGATGTTCCATCATATGGGCGAAACCGTGGTCGACCGTGCCAATGACGTGGGAGTCCGGCACGCTCATATCATCGAAAAATAGCTCGGCGGTGTCGGCTTCAGGCTGGCCGACCTTATCCAGCTTGCGTCCGCGGCTGAACCCCTGCATGTCAGCCTCGACGGCGAACAACGTAATCCCTCTCGAACGTAAGCCCGGCGTTGTCCGCGCTGCTACCACGATGAGACCAGCCGAATAGCCGTTGGTGATGAACGTCTTGGAGCCGTTGAGCACCCAGCCGCCCGGGATCCGTTCGGCTCGAGTGCGTAGAGCGCCCAAGTCGGAGCCGGCCGCCGGCTCGGTCATGCCGATGGCTGTGACGAGTTCGCCCGCGACCACCCGAGGAAGCCAACGGTCCTTTTGCTCATTTGTCGTCAACCGCACCAAATATGGCGCGACGACGTCGTAGTGGATGCTGATCGACGACGCCAGCGCCAGGTTAATCTTGGCCAGTTCTTCCATCAGCACGGCGTTGAACCGGTAGTCTTTCGCGTCAGAGCCCGTATGGCTCTGCGGAACTTCAAGCCCCAAAAGACCCTGCGCACCGGCGGCCGCCCATACCTCGCTTGATATGCCGCGCTGGTCGACGAAGGATTCGAGACCGGGACGTACCTCGCGATCGAGAAAGCTCTTGACAGATTCACGGAATAGCTCGTGGTCGAGGTCGTAGATCGTTCGGCGCATCAGTCCGCATCTCGGAATTGGGCGGCCAACGCTTTGCTGAAACCGATACATATCCTAGCTACGCCGTGCTCAAGAACGCGACGTACCAGGTCTCTGGCCACTTGGACCAACGAGACCGAGCCGCTCGCGCCGACCGGGCGCCCGACTGCAATGGCGCCGCCGTACGGACGTACCCTCTGCGCGTCGAGCTCGGCATCACGAATGACGTCAATATCCAATTTATTTTTCTCGTCTAATCCCCCATCGGAAGGTGGGAGAGTCGTCCGATCGAACAGGCTGGTTAGCGCTAGGACTGGCGTGCCGTCCATCGTGCCTGGCTGCAGCACCGCGGTAGCGACCCTTTCCATCGTCGTCAACCCCGTGAGCCTGCATTCTCGCTCGGTGGCGCCGGGCGCGGGCACAACCGCGCGGCCCCGTCGTTGGTATCGGATGCATTTATGGCCATTACAGTGCGGTTCCGCGCGAACACCGGCCGCAGGAAGCGTGGCATGTCCACAGTCGTGTCGGGCTGGGAGCACCCGTCGCGATCAACCACCAGAGTTTTTCAATGTGTTGTGTCAATCAACTTTGTCCTCTAGTCGGAACCCGACTTTCATCTGCACCTGGAAGTGCTGCACCGTGTCATTGTCGACGAAACCTCGAATGCTAGTGACCTCAAACCAGTCGAGGCCGCGCAAAGTGGCGGCGGCACGGTCGACACCGTTCGCGATTGCCTGGGACACGCCCTCCGTGGATGTGCCGGCAATTTCGATGAGCCGGTAAGTGTGATCGCTCATTGATGCTTCCTTTCGAACCTCGGATTTGACTGCACTTGCGCACGCCTCAATCTGTGAGGATTTCGCCGTCCACGGGCAGGATGATTCTGGTGACGAAGCTAGTGGCGTCGTTGTCGGGTACTTGGTGCCGTCGGGAGTTCATACATGAACCCAGTCACGGCATCAAGGTGCGGGTGTAACCTCCTATGCGGCAAAAGCGTTCAGTTGGACTTTCAGGTCGGACACGAAAGAGACCAGCGCGAGGCCGTTGACGCGGGTACGTTTGCGTCCCGTCCGCGGCTGGGCGAGATCGCGCGTCAACCCGATTAGTGGCGCCTTGCTCGCGGCGTGTGCCGCTAGTGGCAAACCCCATGCTTGTGAAGCCGAGAATGCTATCGTTGTTCGCAATGGAGCTGCCGGGTTGCATCACGTGACCGCAGGCCTGCACGCTCCTGTAGCGGGCTTTGAGGTTTCTATCGATGACCGGCCGGAAACTGTCCAGCCCTCTCCAGCAAGGCAGGGTCGAGCTCTGCGTTGTAGACGAGGACGTCGACGCGTCCGAACTCCTCGACGGCCGTGGCCACGCGGTAGGCACCTTCGTTCGCATTCGTAGTGTCTGTCCGCACACTCCCATAGCTGCGTCCAAACGTTTCGAGTCGCTCCCAAGTGTCCCCGAGGCGATACTGGCGACGGCCGACGACGACGCCTGCGCCGGCCCGGGCCAAGGTTCTGCGAAACCCACCCCTAGGCCGAAGGATGCGCCCGTGCGCATCGCTATCCGGTCGTCCACGCCAAACAGGTGCGGAATAATCAACACGGGATTACCCATTAGCGGCGCTAAATTCTTGCGCGTCCTGCAAGATGAGGTCCGCAGCTATCCAGGCCATCGCCTGGGTCGGTCCGCTGTTGTTTCCGGACGTCGGTGCCGGGAAGACCGATGCGTCGACGACACGCAGTTTCGAGACCCCTCGTACCCGCAGTCGATCATCTACTACGTCGCCGTCGTCGGGACCGATCGCGCAGGTGCCAAGCGTATGAACGCCGACTCCCCCGTTCTTGGTCGCGTAACGGAGGGCGTCGGCGTCATCGTGAATGAGGTCGCCGGGTACGACCTCGGTCTCAACGAGTCGGGCGAACGGTTCGGTGGCTACGATCTCGCGCGCCTTCTTGATCATCGCGATCGACATTGAACAGTCGTAATCGGTGCTGACCGCGTTGGGCACAATCCGGGGCTTGTCCTTCAGGCTCGGGCCGGTGATGTGAATCGAACCCTTGCTCGTTGGGAAAATAAGAGACACCGTGAGCATGGCGCCGGGCCAGGCGTCGACCACGAACCGTCCATTACGCGGATGGGTCCTTGACGCCGAGATCGGGGTAAAGAAGACGGAAGTGTCCGGGTGTGGCGCAGCCGGGTCAGACTTGATTACTGCGAGAAGGTCGAACCCGCCGTACGACATCACGCCTGCGCGAGTGAACAGGAACTTGAATCCGGTCCATCCCCGCTTCAGGGCATTGTTGACCTCGGCGTTGTAACCAAGCGGCTCCCGCAACCGAAGGTGGAATGTACACCCGCGGTGGTCCTGCAGATTCGCGCCAACCTTCGGACTTGCGACTCGGACGGCGACACCCGCCCCGCTCAGCACCCGCGGATCGCCGATGCCGCTGCGTTCAAGCAGTAGCGGACTCTCAAGCGCGCCGGCGCACACTAACACTTCCCGACGGGCCCCAAAATGGATCGTCCGGCCCCGACGTCGGACCTGCACGCCTGTCGCAATTGTGCCATCGAATGTGATCCGGTCGGCCTCGGCGCGAGTAAGGATAGTGAGGTTGCGCCGTCGCCGCGCGCCACGCAAGAAGGTGCGTGCGGCACTGACCCGCGTGCCACGCCTCACGGTGAACGCGCTGAAACCGACGCGTTCGTCGCCAGTGCTGTTCACGTCTTCGACGAAGGACACACCGTGCTTGCCCAGGGCCTCGATGAACGCGCGCGTCACCGGCTCGTTGGACTTTGCGATGCTGATCGGCACCGGCCCGTCGCCGCCACGCGTGGAGCTCATACCCATCTCGTGGCTCTCCAGCGCCTTAAAGGCGGCGAGGAACCGGGGCCAGTTCCAGCCCGTGTTGCCGGCGCGCTCCCATGCGTCGTAGTCGGGAGTCCACCCGCGGTTCCACATCATGCCGTTCACGGTGGTGGAGCCACCTAGGATGCGACCACGATGCAATGTCTTTGTGTTGCCTTCGGCGTCCGGCTCGGTGACGTAGGACTTCGTATACCAAGGGTGGGTCATGGTGAAGAAGAAGGCCTTGGGCACGAGGTGCATCGGGTTGCGGTCGGATCCACCGGCCTCCAGCAAAAGGACGCTGACCGAGGGATCCCGGCTGAGCCGATCGGCCAGCAGCGAACCAGCCGCACCACTGCCCACGATGACGTAGTCAAAACTGATGTCGGAATCGTTGTGGCTGGTGCTCATGTGTGACTTTCCGCCTTTACGGTCGTGTGGTCGAACCCTTAGCTGCCCGAGAGCGCCAGCACGAGACGGTGCTTCGACGACGTGCGTCGTCGCTCCTCCCGGACTTATGCGCAGAGCAGGACCGGTTTAATTGCGACGCCGGACTCCATGTCAGTGATGGCCTGGTTGATGTCATCGAAGGCGTAGGTGTGGATGAGCCGCTCCAACGGAAGTGCCCCGGCAGCCCGCATCTTCAACAAAGCGCGGATGGTGTCGCGCGGCGTCCCACCGCCGAACGGCCGGCCAAGGACGGTCTGCCCGCTTACGAGCGAGACCCAATCCAACTCAATCTTGGTGCCGTAGGGCGGGACACCGAGTAGGACGAGGGTGCCCGAGCGTTCCAAGCACCGTGCGGCGAGCGGGCCGGCCCGCAGTGCTCCGCTGGCTTCAAGGACGAAGTTCGCCCCGCCGCGGGTCACGTCCAGGACGTACCCAACGGCGTCCTCGGCGGTCGGGTCGAAGGTATGCGTGGCCCCTAGTTCGCGCGCGAGCGCTAATCGGTGCGCCTGCGGATCCGCAACGATCACGTCCCCGGCCCCGGCGTAGCGGGCGGCCATGACTGCACCCAGACCGACCGCTCCGGCGCCGAAGATTACGACCGACGTCGACACGTCGGGGTCGACCAGATTGAAGACGGCGCCTGCGCCTGTTTGCACGCCGCACGCCAGGGGTGCCGCGACTTCCCACGGTAGGTCGTCGTCGATGCGCACCACGTTGGGTTCGCGCACGATGGCGTGCGTGGCCCAGGATGACTGGCCCAAGAACGCACCCGATATGACGTTGCCCGCCTCGTCGGTGATCAAGGCGGACCCGTCGCTGCGGGTGCCCTGTAATGCCATGGTGGAGGCGTGTGGACAGACATTCACCCGGCCCGAGCGACAGGCCTCACATTGGCCGCAAAAGGCTTGGCTCATGATGACGCGGTCGCCGATCGCGAACCCTTCGACGGCAGTACCCACATCGACGACCATTCCGGCGCCCTCGTGGCCGAGCACCCCGGGCAGCGAGAACGGGTAGTGCTGATCGCGCCCGGACAGGTCGGAATGACATATTCCCGAGGCCTGCACTTTCACGACCAGCTCGTTGGGTCGCGGGTCGTCCAGCCTCAGTGTCTTGATCTCGACGGGTGTATGTGGCGCGTGGGCAACGGCGGCCAACATCTCATGCATGAAACAACCTTTCGTTGCTGATTGGTTCCTACTTCGTGGCCGCACGACGGAACAGAATCGAGAAACTGACCGCGACGATGAGGCATCCCCCGTTGAACACGTCCGAGATCCAGCCGGCGAGGCCGAGCAACTGCAGGCCGGAGATGCCAACGGCGAGCAGGTAGATCGCTACGAGTGTGCCGATGACGTTAAACCGGCCTAGCTTGATAGCCGATGCACCGAGGAATGCGGCGGTGATGGGGGGCAGCAGGTAGGAGCCGCCAGCGCCGGGGTCGACCGATCCCAGTGAGCCGGCGAAGAGCAGCCCGACCAGCGCGGCCAACGTGCCGGAAACGATGTACGCGCCAAAGCGGAAGCGGCTGACGCGCAACCCCACGAGCTTCGCGGAGTTGCGGTTACCGCCGATGAACAGCAAGAAACGCCCTGTCGGCGTGAGCTCGAACACGTACCACAGTCCAAGAGCCACGATCCAGCCGGCCCAGACGGCCGTGTTGAACCCGAACAGGCGGTGGGAGGAGAGGTGGATCAGACCCTGCGGGATCGACGTGACCAGGTTTTCCTTGCTTATCAAGCGGCCGATGCCGGTGAGGACCGTCAGCATGCCGAGGGTCGCGATTAGACTATCGACGCCGAACGCGACCACGAGAAGGCTGTTGATCATTCCGATGAGGGGTCCGAGGAGGATCGCGGCACCAAAGGCAATGAGCGCCGAGTAACCGTGCGCCGTGAGCACACCGGCGATCACCCCGGAGAGAACCATAACGGCGGAGATCGAGAGATCGAAGTCTCCGGCGCGCAGCGGGATGATGAGTGCCATGGCAAGCAGGACGATCGTGGCCTGTCCGTCGACAATGACCTGCACGTTGGTGGTCGTCGCGAAGATGTGGGGCGACGCGAAGCAGAACGTGATGAATAGGATGACCAACAGAGCCGGGACGGCCCAAGGACCGAAGACGGCCCATGAGAACGGTGTCTTTGCGCGCCTCCGGTCGGTGTCGTCGGCCTCGGTGGGTGGTGATTCCGCATCGAGCGCCGGATCGGCCTCGACTAGGGGCGTGGATGCTGTCTCGATATGCAGTTGGGACTCTTTACCGACCTCAGGACGCACGGCGCACCGCCGACACGCGCTGGGACAGCGACACGATGCGATCTTCGGCGACCTCGCCCGGCGACAGCTCGGCCGAGACGCTGCCGTACCGCATGACGAGAACCCGATGGCACAGCTGTGCCACCTCCTCGCTATCGGAAGAGAAAACGATCACGGCGGCACCGTTGTCCGCGGCCTGGCGGACGAGGCTTAGGATTTCTTTCTTGGCCCCGGCATCGACGCCTTGTGTCGGCTCGTGCAGCAAGATCACGCGAGGGTTCTGGTGCATCGTCCGGGCCATGATGATTTTTTGCTGGTTGCCGCCGCTGAACTTGGCGATTTGTAGGCGCGGTGACCTCGGGCGCACGTCGTAGCGATGCATCTCCTGGACAGCGAAAGCTGTCTCGGCGCGCGACCGGAGCAGCGGGCCGCGCCGGAAAGTTCGCAGGAACGGCAGGGTCAGGTTCTCGGTCGCGGTCGCCTCGAGCCACAACGCGTCGCGTAACCGGTTGCCCGGCACCAGCTCCATGCCGGCCCGCTTGGCCGAGGTCGGTGAGCCGTCGACGCTCTGCCCGTCGACGCGCACCTGGTCCTTGAGGCGCGTGCGACCGCCCGCGAGCAGATAAGGGATGTCGTCCTGTCCCATCCCGGCCAGACCGGTGATCCCGACGATCTCGCCTTGATGCGCCGCGAACGACACATCGGAGACCCCGCCGTAGGTGAGGTTGCGGACTTCGAGACGGACGGCCTCGTTCGTACGGACATGTTTCTTGGGATAGAACTCGCCTAACTCGTAGCCGAGCATCAGCGCCACGATTTCGGCCTGCGTGGTGACCGAAGCCTCGCGGGTGGCAACTAGCTTGCCGCTACGTAGCACGCTGATGCGGTCGCAGACATCGAGGACCTCGTTCATCCGGTGGCTGATGTAGAGCACCGCGGTGCCGTTGCTCGCCATCGTGCGCAGCATCTCCAGCAATTTGATCGACTCGCCTCGCGGTAACGCGGCGGTGGGCTCGTCGAGCACAATCACGTTGCCCGTCGTACCCTCGCCGAGCAGCCGTAAAGCACGCAGGATGGCGACCACTGACCGCTCCGATGGCGACAACTCGCCGACCATCTGGTTGGGGTTCAGTTTCAACCCGAAGGTCTGCGCGAGTCGCAGCACAATCCGCCGTTCCCTGCGCTTGCTAATCAGAGACATCAGGCCGCGTTCGAACCCGGTCGAGACGCCGATGTTGTCCGCAACGGACATCTCCTCGACCAACGCAAGATCCTGGTGAATAATCGCGAGACCGTTGCGCTGCGGGTCGCGTACCGGGAGCGTGACCGGCTCACCTCGCAGCGCGATTTCCGTACCGCGGTCGGGCGTGTAGACGCCACCGAGGATCTTGACCAGAGTCGACTTGCCGGATCCGTTCTCCCCCACGAGCCCATGGATTTCGCCCGGGAGGATGGCCAGATCGACGTCTTGCAGAACGGTCACGCCGTCGAAAGTCTTCGAGACGTTCTTGAGTGAGACTGCGGGGCTTTTCATCATCGCGCTCCGTCACAAGCAGATGCAGAGAATGAGCCCCGTAAGCGCATTCTTAGGCTCCCCATGCCGTTTTGAACGCGGCAATCCACGTCGGTTGGTTTGGGTATTGCGCCGTCGGACTGGCGTTGGTGCCCCAGTTCGATTTGTCCAACAATCGGACTGGCACCTTGCCGTCTGTCGCCTTGCCGAGCGCGGCCCGAATCGCGGTGTCCGCGTTTTCGTAGCCCGTGTATTCCGTAGGAGGGAATTGCACGACGGAAACCATGCCGTTCTTGCCGGCAATCGCGTCGGCAAGACCGTCACCCTGCGCGCCGCCACCGATCGGAAGGTCGGCATGGTTAGTAGCCTTGAGCGCCGGAGTGATCAACGGCAGAAAGAAGTCAACTGTTGTGATCAGGTAGTTGACGTTCGGTATTCGTTGGATAGCGGTCTCAATCTGGCCGGTCAACGTCGTGGCCAGAGTAGCCGGATTACCGACAATTTTGACGATTGTGCAGTTCTTGGGGCACAGAGCCTTTACCTCATTGACCGAGGCCTGGGCCATGACGCCGATGTGTTGCGCACCCGTCAAGGTAACCGTTGCCGTGTGCAGCTGGCACTTCGTCGCGACGAGCGCGACGTCAGCCTGCCACTTGCCGATGTCCTTCGATACCCATCCAACGTTAGCCGCCACGCCGGGCTTCTTGGCATCCCCGACCTCCGCGCCCAGGTCGATAACGGGGATGCCGGCCGCCTTGGCTGCTGCGACGGACGCCGGCACGGCGGTCAGATCGACGTCGGCGATGATCGCCGCGACTTTCTGTGAAATCGCCGAGTTGAAGGCTTGCTGGATGACGTCGGGCCTGCCTTGGCCGTCGAACACCGTCGCCTTGACGCCGATGGTGGCCAGCGCGGCTTTGGCTGCGCTGCTCGTTGCAGTTCCGACCGGGTTTCCCTTGAGGTTCAGTTCGATGATCGCCATCGTCTTGCCTGTGAGCGCGGACGTGTCGATCTTCTCGGGTGTCGGGATGTCGAAGGGGGCCTTTGCGGCGTTGACGGCGGCTGAAGCCCTGGTCATGCAGTCCGAGCCGCCCGCGCCGTTCGCGGACGAGCCAACTGTGGCGGCGGGGCTTCCCCCACTCGATGATGTTGAACTCGAGCATGCACTCAGTACCAGGGTGCTGGCCGCTGCGACGAACAGCGTTATTTGCCGCCCGACAGAGCGGTGCTGCGCGGCGCGTGAATGTGCGTTCGTGGGCATTCCGATGATCCCCTTTTTCTTGACTTTCGACTGACGCGGACTGCGCTTCGAACGGGTTGTGCTGGATGTCTTGTATGAGGCGTGCGTGTGCTCGCACGGGCTGGCGGGTCGTAGCGGTTGACGTGATCTGAGCCACAAACTCGCCCGAGCCAGGCTCAAGTTAGGCGAAAACTGGCGCAAGGTCAAGCGCTCAGCGCAACCCGGTTGCATCCAACGCGACCAGCTCAGGATGACTTGGCCCGGAAATCGGGCGTCGCGCGATTGCGGCTATTGAACGGTCGCGATTGGGTAGCGACCGGCGTTGCGATGAGGTCGGGGGTGTCAGCCGACGGTGCCGAGGAGTCGTGCGGCATTGGTTCGGTAAACCGCTCAAGAATCTTCTGCACATCGGTGCCGGCCGCGACATCTGAGCGCAGGCGCATGATCGCGCTCGATGCGGAGAAGCCGACCAAGCCGGTCAATCGGCCATTCCGTGAATACACCGCGACCGTGCGCGCTCTCGGGCCCCAAGCGCGCACCTCGACGTCGTCGTCGGGCGCCGGGCGGCCCAGCCCCTGCAGCTTGAGGTCGTACTGATCGCTCCACCAGTAGGCGACGTCCGTGGCGGCACTGTCCTGTCCGAGAATCTGCGCTGCGACGTGATCGGCCTGTGTACCGACACTGGTCCAGTGCTCGTGACGATGACCTGCCCAGTTCGCCACGTCACCGACCGCGAAGACGCCGGGCGCGGCGCGGCCGCCGGCATCGCACATCACGCCGTCGTTAAGGTTCAGCTCACTGCCCCGCAACCACGCGATGTCGGGCGTGACCCCGATGCTCTGCAGGACGGCGTCGGCTTCCACGATCGAGCCGTCGTCGAGTAGGACGCGACCGGGCTCCGAGCCAGCCAGGCCTACGCCCAGGCGCAGCTGCACCCCGTGCCGCGCGTGTAGTGCGCCGAGGATGCGACCGACGCGCGATCCGAGCACGCGTGTGGCCGGGGCGGGTAGGACGTCGAGCAGCGTCACCTCGACGCCCATGGCGCGGGCGCTGGCGGCGACCTCGCAACCGATCAATCCCGCGCCGACGACCGCGAGGCGAGAACCCGCGTGGAGAGCGGCACGCAGGGCGTAGGCGTCGTCCAGGGTTCGCAGCACTTGGGCGTCCATCCCGACCAGGCGCCGGGGCAGCGCGCCCGTGGCAATGACGGCGACGTCGAAGGCGTGACTGCCGGATGCCGTATTCACGGTACGACGGTCCACGGACAGGCCGGTGGCCGGCGTGTCGAGGTGCAGGCTCACGTCCAGCGCCGTCACGTCGTCGGCCGAGCGCAGCCACGACACGTCGCGTTCCCCGCGCAGCACGTGCTTTGACAGCGGCGGTCGGTCGTAGGGCAGGTGACGTTCGGCGCCGAGCAGTGCGATGCGTCCGCTGTACCCGCGACGACGCAAGCTCTCGACGGTACGCAGACCGCCGAGGCCGGCGCCGATTACGACGACGCGCCCGGGCTGCTCCACGTCAGCGAGTCGAGCCGTCGACGGACAGCGAGCCTATGCTCATCGCGGACATCTGCGCCGATCCCGGGCTCATCTGCTGCCTCCGCATAAAACATCTGAACATCGCTTCGCGTGCCGCTGTCCGGCACGCCGCCGCCGGTCCTACGTCCCGTCAGAGACGGCGAAGTCGAACACCGACGCGTCGAATGCATTCCAGTCGGCGTATTTGAGCAGTTCGTAAAGCCGCGCGCGTGTCTGCATGGTCGGCACCAGACCGGCCAGGGTGCCCTCCTCACGCAAGGTGTCGAGCGCTCGCTCGGCCGCACCCATCGCCAGTCTGAGCAGGGAAACCGGATAGATGGCGAGGTCCACGCCGGCCGACGTCAGTTGTTCCACCGTGTACAGGTCGTTCTTCCCGAACTCGGTCACGTTGGCGAGGATTGGCACGTTGAGCGCCGCGCGAAGCACCGCGTACTCGTCGAGACTTGCAAGGGCTTCCGGGAACAGCACGTCGGCGCCGGCAGCGACCAACGCACGGGCCCGCTCGACCGTGGCGTCGATCCCCGCCACGGCCCGGATGTCCGTGCGAGCGACGATGACGAGGTCAGGATCGCGCCGAGCCGAGACACACGCCGCGATCCGGCGCGTCGCGGTGCGTTCGTCGACGACCTCCTTGCCGTCGAGGTGGCCGCATCGCTTCGGATTGACCTGATCCTCAATGTGCAGTGCAGTCACCCCAGCTTCCTCGAGCAGCTGGACGGTGCGAGCGAGGTTCACGACCTCGCCGAACCCGGTGTCGGCGTCGACGAGTACCGGCAGGTCGGTGACGCGGACAATGTCGCGGACCCGGTTCGAAACCTCGGTCAGCGTCGTGAGCCCGATGTCCGGCATGCCAAGTTCGGCTGACATGACCGCGCCGGAGCAATAGACGCCGTCAAATCCTTTGTCAGCGATGAGGCGCGCGCTCAAAGGCGTGAAGGCACCAGGCAGCATCAGCAGGCGCGGTCCGTTCATCGCCCGGCGGAAATCACGTCGACGCTCGGTTGCCGACGGGCGCGCTCGCGGAAACGGATCGGACCGCGCCGGCGGGTCCGTCGGTGCGGTCATGGTGTCGTCGCGACCTGTTGGTCGAGCACCGCGAAGCGGGTGTGCTCGGGCGCCAGCGATTGCAGATAGTTGTAGTAGATGTGCGGCTTCGCAAGCAACGCCTCGTGGATGGGGAAGGCGATCCCAGGTGCGACCGAGCGCAGGTAGTCGACGGTGTCGCCCAGCTTCTGCCACGGACCTGAAACGGGCAGCGCCAGTACCGCCACGTCGACATCGGGTGTGCTGAACTCGTCGCCCGGGTGGAGCAGGCCGACGTCGGGGAAGTAATAACCGACATTGGGCACGCGGGGAACGTCGGGGTGGATCAGTGCGTGCTCACCGCCGACGACCCGTACCTCAGTGCCGCCGACGTGGACTGTGTCCCCGGGCGATACGACCTGAACGCGTGCTTGGTCTAGGTCCTGCGCGCCAAGCTCGACGGTGGTCTGCTCGGCAAGTACCCGCGCGTGGGGATTGGCGTCGACCAGGGCCGCGACGGCAGCGGCGTCAAAGTGATCGAAATGCTGGTGGGTGACGAGGATCGCGTCGAGCTCGCGCAGGTCCTGATACCCGTTGGAGAAGGGCCCCGGGTCGATGAGCACGCGTGCGGCACCGGTGTCGACGAGAAGGCAGGCATGGCCGAAGTGGGTGATCTGCATTCGTCCTCATTCCATGGAACGGCTGACGGGCATACGAGAATCTGGCGCAGCTGCCGCGACGGGATTCGTGTGAGACGGCGATGCACATCCCGCTCGGGCGTGCGGCCAGCGGCCCACACGCCGGGTGACGTCAGCTCACCAGGTGGCGTGCAGTTCGCTGAACTCCCGCCCGACGGTCCACGCCACTCGCACCGCTTCCGGATCGGTCAGGTGGACGTTCGGCATTCGACGCAGTACCTCTTCGAGGACGACGCGCATCTCGAGCCGGGCGAGCGGAGCGCCGACGCACCGATGGACGCCCGCGCCGAATGAGATGTGCTTGTGCGCGTTGTCTCGATCGACGCGGAACTCCTCCGGCGACTCGAAGACCAAGGGGTCGCGGTTGGCCGCGCCCCACAGCAGCATCACCCGCTCGCCTGCACTCACGGTGACCCCGTCCACAACCGCGTCGTCTTTGAGGATGCGCGCGAGGCCCAGGAGCGGCGTCTCGAGACGCAGAGACTCCTCGACAGCGCGTTCGATGAGCGACGGGTCGGCGATGAGCCGGTCACGTAGGTCGGCGTCCTTTGCCACCTGGTACAGCAGTCCTCCGATACCGCCGACCGTCGTCTCGTGCCCGGCACCGAGGATTAGGAACGCTAGCGATCCAGCGTCCTCGTCCGAGACCGGCTGACCGTCGATCTCTAACGATGCGATGTCGGACAGCATGTCGTCGCGCGGCGTTTCCCGTCGCTGCGCCAGGTTGTCGCCAAGACAGTTCGCGATGTCCTGGAAGACAGGTCCAGCCGCCTCGCTGTTCCCACTCTGGGCGTGACTGAGCAAGGTGCTCTCCCGCTCGCGGAACCAGTCCCAATCCTGTTCCGGCAGGCCCAGGATCAAGGCGATGACCATGGGCGGCACCGGGCTGGCCAAGACTTCGGCCAGGTCGCCGTGTCCCTTGTCGACGACCGCGTCGATCCGGCGCGTGACGATCTCGCGCACCTTGTCCTCGAGCTCGGCCATTCTCCTAACGGAAAACCACCCCTGCATCGGCTTGCGGTACTTTCGGTGCTCCGGGTCATCTTGTTCCAGGCAAATCACCGGTGGTTGCGGGATAACCGGGATGCAGATCCCGGCCGAGCTGCTGTACACCTCGGGCTTGAGGGCCGCCTCGTAGACGTCTTGGTAGCGCGACAGCATCCAGAAGCCGTCGAAGCGTTCCGTGTGGGCCACGGGGCACTTCGAACGCAGCTCGTCAAAATAACTGCCGGGTTCTTTCGCTACCGCAGGGTCGGTCAGTCGGAAGTCGACGTTGGCGGATCCTGCGGATGCCTCGACGTCGGTCACGGTGCGTCTCCGGAGGATGCGGTGGTGTGGTCCGGCCACCGAGCACGGTAGCCGGAAAGTTGCTGGATGGATAACAACACTCCCCCTGCCGGGTGTCAAGGGATTGGCCCGGGGGTCGTGCCCCGGGGAGTGGTGTAAATCGTTCGCGTACAGCTCTGCGTTGCTG